>CBIHOP010000039.1:0-14037 GCA_966211385.1 uncultured Bacteriovorax sp. | reverse complement strand
TATTACAGCATCAGCCCTCCAGGCCCTGGATATCCTTGCGGTAGCTAGTTTTCAGCAGTCCACCATTTCGAGTAAGATGTTTTCCATCGATCAAAATATTTACTGCTTTTATCCACAGGTAATTCACATTCTGATTTAGAAATTGTGAGAGGCGAAGTGAAGCCAAGATTTCTCATCGCACGATCAATCATATTTTCACTCAACAAAACGGCCGTACGAGAATCTGGAAATTCATTATAGCGATAGTTGTTAACATTCACTGGGTACATGAGGGAAAGCGCAACATCTGATCCTTCCGGAGCTAAAAGACTATCGATAAGAATCTTTTTTGGTTTTAAGTAGGCCATCGCTTCTAAGATAAAAAACGGAGAAGCTGAATGATAGAGAACTCCAGCGCATACAATAACGTCAAACTCTCCTGGTGTTAATTTCCAAAGATAATGATGAAGATCTTCTTTTAGAATTTTTACATTCGCTGGCAGTCTTTCTTTTAAAAAAGGAATGCAATTTTCATTGTTTTCAATCACTGTAAGTTCAGATGCATATTCAGCGAGTGTAGCAGAAAAAGCACCTGCGTTTGGACCAAGTTCTAAAACTTTTTTACATTCAAATTCATGAATGAAGTCATCAATGAGAACTTTTTTTCGAATAGGTTCACAATCCAGAGAATCTTTTGATGAAACGCCGGCCTCAATGAGTTCTGCACTATCAATTGATTTTCCAGTTCGTATTAAAGATGCCGTATACTGCAAACCACCTAAATTGATATGCATGCGATCATTGGGTAATTTACTAATTCGCTGAAACTCTTTGTAGAGGGTGGCAAAATGAGGTGGAGCTTCAAATTGAATTTTCTCACTCGCTTCTTCTTCTGCTTGTTTTGCAATCCAGCTAACGTTGGTTTTCTTGGAGTACCAGAAAAGAGTGCGAATCATCGCCGCGGAAAGCTCAGGCGTTTCCTGAATCTTGAACGCCTTCATAAGTTTAGAAGGAAAATTGAGATCAATATCTTCGTATTGAACCAACATCTCTGCCGAGTGGACATATTTGAGAGATGTCTCCATCTGATAGTTTAATTTTTCAATGATTGCTTTACGCTTTTCCTGTTCGTCTTGAATTTCAAGTAGCCAGGCCGGTTGATCTTTAAGGTTTGAACGAATGATATCGTTTGGATCTCTGAAAATAAAAATCCATGGAGTGTTAGGATAAATTGTCTTGAGCCATGGAAGCCATTCTTCACTGGCGAGTTTCACATATAATTTCTTTTCAGGAGCTTTCATGCTGGCAGCATAAGCCCGCATGGCCCCCACAAACATTGCAATTTTTTTTGAGATGCTTAGATGAGGATGCCCTAAAACTTGCTCGGCGGCCCAAGGTTCAGAGAGCACGAGATTGTTGGGATCTTTCGAAAGCATTTGGGTGACCAATGTCGATCCACAGCGACTGAGATGAAAAATAAAGCCTGATGGATCTGGAAGATCCAGGTCTTTTAGATAGTGAAGTAGCTCATGTCCGTCGCTGGTTTTTTTTTCAAGCTCCCAGGCGAAACGGTTCATAGTGTCTATGAAAAATGGTTCAGTAAATCGAAATTCAGTGCGCTTGTACCATTCGAGTATAGTCTCGTTACCATTTTCATCTTTTATAAATTTTGTAGGAATCCAATCTTTATCAATATTCATAGTTTCTTCATTTGATAGACGCTGTTCCAGCCAACATCATGATTCTGCAAAGAGTTTTGCTGAGCTAGTCTATGTGTCGATCGTTCTCTGGAATAGGCTACTTTTTCCGAAAAGTTTAAAGTGCGCGAATTATCCTTCATCATGAAAACCAAATCTTCTTTTTTACTGTACACAATAAGCTCATGTTTAAAAAAACTTTCCAGCGGAATAAGTTTGTTCTCATGATCAAAAATTTCAAGCATTGTTAGTTGAATTACAGCAATACCTCTGTCTTCAAGTAAAATGTAAACTTCATCAAGCATTGAAATTTTATCTTCAATGTATCTAAACGTTGCAAACGAGTAAATAAAATTGAATTTTTCATTAAGACAGGAACGGAGTTTTGCACTATTTAAGTTGCATTCAATTATTCGGGGAAGTTTCAAAGTAGAAATATCAAAAGAAAAGAATTCAGCGACAACAAGCGGATCGACTGATTCACCTGGTAAACTCACTCCAATGCTTTCGCATAACCTAAATCTTTGCTGAATCTCCATAAGGGCACGGCCAGTCCCACAACCAATATCAAGAACCTTCGAACCGGCCGATAAAAGTTCATGGATTTTTCTCAAGAGGCTAACCTGGCCAGCGCTTCTGATTTTTGATTCGAAAAAAGAAAACGAGCGATTGCGAAAAGGCTCATAACACACATGATTCTTATATTTTGGCCGGTACATTTTGGGATGATTGAGCATGAGATAAAAATCATCTATGGCCGGAACAGTTGCTTGAACTTGAGAAAGACCATTAAAAAACAAAATGACCTTTAAGATTTCTTTATGTGCTAACAAAAAGGCGAATTCGTTCTGCCTGAAGACTTCTTCGATCGTCTGGCCAAGATGCATAACGACGACATCGGTAGGTTCAAAGTGCCGAGGATCATTGTTGAATGTAATATCTGGTGTATTGCCTGAAGTCATCTGAGTTTTTGTTAAGCATCTCGCTCCTTACATAAAATTGCAATCTCAAATAACTTTTCCCGAATGATGAGATTTGCTATACGCTAGTTTCATCGGGGAATTCAGAATGAAAATCGCGTTGCTTTATAGCTTCGAAAAATCTATTTGGAAAAGTTGTCAAACAATCAGCACAAACCTGGTGGCAACATACCGGCATGTACTTAAAGAAAACGAAATTGTTTCTTATAATCTTAGCACTCGTATGAGTTCTTATGAACAGCTCGAACTTGCTCGCGAATTGGTCAATCAGAGCTTAACTCACATATCGTTTGTGGATCACATGCCACATCCTGAAATTCTTATTAAATATTTGGACCATTATTATTCAGAAAATGGTGTCACAGATCGCCCTACTCTTATTTTTCACGTCTTCGGTGATTTCACTCTATATGGAAAAGAGTGGATTGAAAGTGATCGCTATCTGAAGAAATTCAAGACCAAATTTGTTTGTGCATCAGAACGACAAAAAGATTTGGTTTCAAAATTCTTAAAAGACAGCACGAAAGGAATCTACATTTGCCCCTTTCCTGTTGATGAAAACCTATTCTTCTTTTCGGAAGAAGAAAGAATAAATCAACGTAAGAAATTAGGACTCGATTCCGATACGATTGCATTTATCTATACCGGCAGAATGAGTTTGCAGAAAAAAGTTTATGAACTCATGACAGATTTTGCCAATTTTCTCGAGACAACTAATTTACCAGCAGTTCTCTATTTTGCCGGAGAATTTGATGATCTTGGAAATCCATTTACAGGCGTTCATACGAAGAACGGCGAATTTGCACTTCGCTTTCAACAGGCCCACGATTGTCTAAAACCTCATGTAAAAAGAAATATTCGGTATATTGGCAATCTTTCACAGATCGATTTATTTAAGCATTACAACGCTTCAGACGTTTTTATTTCTCTGAGCGCTCACAATGATGAAGACTATGGAATGTCTCCGGCCGAAGCACTCTGTACGGGTTTACCGGGAATTCTTTCTGATTGGGCGGGATACGCTTCATTCAACCTTAATAACAAGAATGCGTGCACTCTAATTCCCACAAAGATGAAAGGCGCGGACATTGTTTACGACAGTAAAATTCTTCTTAAAGAATTATTTGCAATGATGATCAAAGCTCCTGAGATATACAAAAACAGATTAGAACTCAGCAAAATAAACTCAAGTGTATTTACTATTGCTGGAGCAAAAAACAACATGGAGCGGATTCTTCATGAGAGGGAAAATCAATTTTCCGGTTTTACGGAAATGATGAATGAGCTAGCTAAGGCATTCAATCAACCGACTCCTCCTTTTGTTGAATTTCACAAAACTTATAACCAGCTTTATAAAGAAATGTATGACAGCTATTTATCAAAATAATTTCAGACTATTTAAAGAGATGTATCTCGAAAATAGAATCAATATAGATGAAGTCAATCTGTTGGCCTATCCATACGATAAAGCTATTTTACCGCACGAACATAGCCACATTACATTCGGTCCTTGGATGACAACATACGCATCCAATCTTTTGCACATTAATCTTTTCCAGGTTACTTCATCTACACAGCTTAAGAAATTTCCGTATGTACTCGTCAGAGACGGATTATTTACATTGCTTGATTTTTTCAACCGCTTTCCATCTCCAAAAGATTTTAAGCCACTTTTTTTAGTGCATAGGAATTTTCAATCTTTCATCCCGGTCGAATGGAAAGAAAAGATTCTGTATTATGATTTTGAGTTCTTTAATAAAAATCACGGTAGCTTCAATAATATGCTCATAGTGAAAGGTTTATGGATGGAAGGAATTCTCGATCAGGAATCTCTCATTGATAAATTCTCAAAGATCATTGAGATGAATTACTTTAAAAAAATGCTGATCTGTTTGCCACCTCGTCACAATTATTTCATCAACAGCGAATGGACAGGCGATCGAGATCTTGCAAACCTTATAAATAAATTCGTTAAGTTTTTAGATCAAGACATTAAACTTAAGATTGATTTTGAATTTATTAGCTGGGAAGATTTCTACTCAATTCAAGATGTTCAGCTTTATCATTTTACTGATCTTAATTCCAAGTCACTCTTATACATAGATGATTACTCAAACTATTACCTTTTGAAAAAAGGTGCATACCCGCTGTCAATTCCTGTCACGCATTCAAAAAGCGATCAGGACATCATCGCTCACGCCTCTCACTTTCATGGAATACGCATTTTTTCCGATATTAAGGAAGATAAAGACCGCTTTAAAGAAGTTCAGAAAACATTTGAGCTTTTGGAAATTCCGGGTGGAGAGAAATTACCTCTTACTGCCTTTCGTTCACTACTTAAATATCAAAACGAATTCAGCACTGTACTTGGTCAGTATTCCTAAAGATTGATTGTCTACTCTGATTAAGAAGCTGCAAATGAATAGGAAAATCCGGTTGGTTAAAAATTTTCTCTAGAACATAGTCTACATTCGAATCTAGTCCATACTGTGAAACATAATCTTCATCCAGGATTGGATTATCCGCGTTGTATACGTTATGCAAAATTTTTCTAAGCTCATTAAATTGAGCTGCTACATTTGGAAAATTGGTACCATTTAGGTAGTTGAAGTAAAAATCATTAAAATAATTAAGCAAGGCCTCTTTCGTTCTTATTCCAAAGAAAAGCATATTTTTGTTTGAAAATTTATTCTCGAACAAACATCTCGCCATAACAAAATAAAGCCGCATTTCAATATATTCTTCAAATGTGAAGGTAGAAGTTGAGACGATATGTTCGCAAACGTGACCTGCAGGAGATTTACTTTTAACTGTTTTAATTTTCCATTTTTCTCTGTAGGCAGGTTCGTGAGCTTCAGTGTTGATAAGAACGTGAAAAGGGAATGCTTGAACCATAAAGCCTAAGCTGTAAGTTTCAGCTAAAGTAATACTCCAGCTTTCAAAGGTTTCTCCAGGACACCCTAGAATGAGCTGGCAGCAAACTGGACTGCCTTCTCTTCTTAGTCGATCTGCTACAGCGACAATTTTTTCAAACTTAATATTTTTTCTACCAATAGAATTTAATGTCACTTCTGAAGTGGATTGAATGCCAATATTATAAACGGTAGAGAGTCCAGATTTATAAAGTAAGAGTGCGATATCTGCCACTCTTTCTGGGTGATTTTTAGCCGCAAAAAATACCACCTGAGTTCCGTTGAAATTGTCTTTGAGATTTACAAACTCATTACAAATTTCAAGGTCTCTTTCGATGATTCCAAAATTAGCGTCAGCTATCCAGAGAGTTTTTACTCCTAAATGTGAAATCCATTCGATTTCTTTTTTAACGTTATCCATACTGAACAATCGCAATTTGCTCATTGTACTTGAGCCCCAATTGCAAAAGGTACAGGAGTACGGGCAGCCACGATTTGTTTCAATGGTGATTTTTAAAGACTCGGTTCGCCCCTTTTGTTGCTGCATCCATTTTTCGAAGTATTCTTTATTGTCCAGCCAAGGGCTAATTGGGAATTCTTTAAGGACTTCAGGAGCTCCGGTGTCTCTGATGTTTCTATCTGTGCTCTGAACAACCAGACCGGATATGTTTTCATAGTCTGTTTTGTTTTCTAAACGTTTAAGCAAAATTTTCTGAAAAGGAATTTCTCCATCTTTTTTTACAACGATATCAATCTGAGGATTTTGTTGAAAGAAAGTTGGATTTTTATAATCTAAATCGGGACCGCCTGCTACGACGAGACATTTAGGATTTACCTTTTTAACAATTTCAGCAATTTTAAAAATGAGTTCTCTGTTCCAAATGTAACAGCTAATCCCTAGTACATCGACGTTTGCAAGATTAAATTTTTTAATGAAGTTTTCATGTCCTTCTTCAATTTCTTTTTGAGCAGCTTTGAGTGAAAAAAAATGAAGAGGATTAAGCCAATTAACATTTTGTTCAACGACAGGATCTTGATTGGCGTAAGTTTTCAGCAATGCCCACTGGTAAGGCATATAAACAGATAAATCAATAATAACAATCTGAACATTCAACTTCATCGCTTCTCGAAAGCTCCCAACTCCAACAAATCGTTTGTCATTGCTTCAGTTAAAGTTTTACTACTAAGCATAAGAGTTATACAACCAGCTTGTGATTGATTTAAGGCCTTAATCATCTTTAGCCCATGGTAAAGATAGACTTTGTTATCTGAAAAAAAGAATGATCGTGGCTTTTGAATGAAATACTGCTCACCTTTTCTTTCAAATTGGAAAAGCAGCGTTTTTTTCCCATGTGTAAGTTTCCAGTCAGGTTGCTTCTGCTTAGTTAACAGCTGACAAATTTTAAATCCAGTAAGCTTAGAAAGTTCAACAAGAAAGGCATAGATTGAAAGATTAATGCTTTTATTCTTCCAAACATAGGCCAGGAGACTAAGATTAATTTTTACCGGCAATACGGCATGATAGCCTACACTGAAGGCCCTAAGCAGATAAGACCAATTCCTTCTGATGGAAAATGAATATTCAGGAAAAAATTGGACGGTAGAAACAGCATCAGACGTAGAAGCGAGAATGTGGCCAGAGAGAAAAAGTCTCACTGAAATTTCAGAATCTTCATTCCTAAAAACTCTTTCATCAAATCCACCACAATTTAAAAAACTTGATCGAAGAAAAACGGCGGCTGCGGTATTGATAAGAGGAAATGGATGGGTTTCGTTAAAAACCCATTCTTTGCGAATCGATCTAAAGCGGTCAGCAAGATTAATATCTAGTGATTTAGGTATAATTTTTGTCGATAAAGCATCACAGGGAAACTCTTTCAGATAATGGTCCACTTTCGACAACCAGTTCGAATTTAGAATCACATCAGCATCAATGAATGCTAAGAACTCTCCAGCCGCCATTTTTGCACCATGATTTCGCGCTTGAGAACGTCCTTGAGAGGAACAAAAAGTATATCGAACGTTTTTGAATTTCTCACTCTGAGCGATTGATTTCGTTTTATCCGTTGAATTATTGTCGACAACAATAATTTCAAACGAGTCGAAATCTTGACTGCAAGCAGACTCAAGAGTTGCCGCCAGAGTGGCTTCTCCATTATGAACTGGAATGACAAAAGAATATTTTATTGAAATCTTGGAATCATTCCGAGAGTTCAATGAGTTTTTCCTGAGTAAGATAATGAATAGCTTCTTGAATACAATCTTCTTTAAACTCATTTTGCTTAAAGCTTTCAGATTGTTTTTCGAGTTCTGAAATCATCGTTTCTTTGCTTAAACTTTTACTAAGTAAACTATTGCGATAAAGAATCAAAAGTAAATTAGCTACATCCCCAGAAAATTCATAGACGTGGTCGCGCTCAGTATCCAATGTTAGGATATTTGATACTGCTTTTTCTTTTACCAGGATTGTTCTTTTTAAAATGTAGTTATTCATCTGCAAAATGTTTCCAAAATTTGATTTAAAAGACAACTTAAAATTTGTTTGATTCTAATCCATCAACCATTCAACGTAGAGGCGGGCCTTTTCTTGTCTTTGAACCTCGTAACGATACTTTATTGATGCTTTTACTTCACTTAAGTCACTGTTCAGCATGTTTTCAATAGTGCGTTCGTTATAACCTCGTAAGATAAGCAACATTCTTAGCTCCTCTTTATCATTGGGGCCAATGGCATCGACTCTTCTTTTGAATTCACCAAGATTCATTCCTTGGTAAAAAGTCCCTAAATCTACGCCGTCGTTGTTATCTTTAAGTTTTGCATTAAGAAAATTTTTACATCTCTCACTTTCAATCTCAACACACTCTTCCAAATCTTTATTAGGAGCTTGGGTGTTTTCTACGTAGGGCTCCTGATACTCATGAATTTTCATTGCATAGGTAGTGAGGGCCGATAATTTGGACATGATCTCTTCTGCTTTATCATCACTTAATTTATTCAAGGTCATGATGTCGAGTTGATCGATTTCAGGTTTAAGTACAGTCTCTTCCAACTTTGATAGGACATCTTCTCTAGTCGCTTCAGGGATTGTAGTTTTCGCAAAAACGATGTGTGATGGAATTTTCGTCTCGTAACGATAAACTTCTCTCAGAGAAGGAGCCGCACTATTTTGTCCCTTAAGCTCATGTGAAAAAGAACTGAGGTATTCCTTTGAATCTTCAAAACTGTAACCACTCACAACAAGTGCATCAACCTTTCTCTGTTTCAGTAACTCTAAACTTTTTTCGAGATCTCTCGTTAAAACAATTTTGAAGTCTAGTTTTTCATTACTTTGAAAAAACATCTTTACCGGGAAAAATAACTCATTCTCTGGAAGGAATGTCGCAATTCTTTTTTCTTTTAAATTTTCAAGACTTTTAATATCTGAATTTTCAAGAACGATAACTTGGGCCATGTGTAGGCCAAAAAGCCCATCACGTGATCGTTTGCTATATGTATAGACAGGAATAATTTTGGTTTTAAACTTCACAAGTTTTAAAAATTCAAAAGTTGGAAGCACACCAAAATCTGCATCTGCAGAAACTAAAACATTATAAAAATTTTTCCCCAGATAACTTTGTTCGTTGAAATATTCTGTCTTCGTGCTCGGAAGGTTGAAAAAACTTAAATTTATGTAATAAGCAGGGTCGACAAACGCTTTTACGAGGAGTGCTTTACCTGCTTCATCTAGATTTTTCTTGAGAAGACTAGGTGCTAAAACCAAAGAGTAAGAAGCCTGTTGCGTTTTAGCAGGAGCGGGAATTTCATTTTTTGAATGGGAAGCAATTCTAACACCTATAAAACCCAGCAATAAAATAATAAAACTGGCAGTAACTATGGTCGATGGATTCGTATACCAAGCTGAATTCTTCTTCTTGTTTTTTTTCATTCCTAGAATTTTTCCTGAGACATATTTTGCCTAAAATTTCCCGAGCAATAATACTAACACTTATGCTACGCTAGTTCCATAAATTATAGAGAAGGATCCCCATGACAACAAAGATGACTTCCCAACAAATCCGCGAGAAATTCGCTCAGTATTTTCAGAAGAATAATCACGAAAAAATTGCCTCTAGTTCGCTTTTGCCACACAATGACAAAACGCTCTTGTTTTGCAATGCCGGTATGAACCAATTCAAGGACTACTTCACCGCTAAAGCTACTCCCAAAAATAAAAGGGCCGTAACGATCCAAAAATGTGTTCGCGCCGGTGGAAAACATAACGATCTTGAGAACGTAGGACATACAGCCCGCCACCATACGTTCTTTGAAATGCTCGGTAACTTTTCATTTGGTGATTATTTTAAAGAGGACGCGATTCGTCTGGCTTGGGGATTCCTAACTGAAGAACTCAAAATTCCCAAGGAAAAGCTGTATGTAACAGTTCACTACTCGGACGATGAAGCCAGACAACTTTGGAAAAAGGTTGCAGGCTTCGGCGATGAAAGAATTTTTAATAAGGGTGATAAGGATAACTTCTGGGAAATGGGAGAATACGGTCCTTGCGGTCCTTGTTCCGAAATCTTTTTCGATCACGGAGAAGAATATACAGACCATGACTTAAAACGTGTTGATCCAAATGACCTACTGGAAGACGAGAAAAGATACGTTGAGATCTGGAACCTCGTTTTCATGCAATTTGAAAAAACTCCAGATGGACGTTTCTCTCTACCAAAACCATCTATCGATACGGGGGCTGGACTTGAACGTGTAGCAGCTGCTCTCCAGGGTGTTTACAACAATTACAACACTGATGGATTCAAGCCCATCATGGATAAAATTGAGCAAATCTCGGGAAAAAAATATGACATGTTTGGAAAAGACGAAAAAACAAAATCGGCTTTCCGTGTTGTTGCTGACCACATTCGTTCGAGCACAATGCTTATCACTGACGGAATCATTCCTTCAAACGAAGGACGTGGTTATGTTTTAAGACGTATTATTCGTCGTGCAGTTAAGTATCTTAACGAACTCGGCGTAAAAGAAGTTAGTTTTTATAAACTTGTTCCTGCTGTATTTGAATCTCTGGGTGTTGAATACCCTCAAAACGCCAGCAATGCTGAACTTGCAGAAAAACTTCTTGAACTTGAAGAAAGAAAATTCCGTGAGACTCTGGAAAACGGCTTAAAATTCCTCAATGAAGCTCTTGCAAAAGAAGTAACAAACAAAGTTCTTTCTGGAAAAGCCGCATTCAAGCTTTACGATACATATGGTTTCCCAGTCGACTTAACGGAAATGTATATCAGTGAACATGGAATCACTCTAGATCAAGCAGGATTTGATCAGGCGATGAAAGAACAGAAAGAGCAGTCGAGAAAATCATGGAAAGGTGGCCTCGATAATTCTGATAAAGTTTTCCATGCGATTAAAGAAAAATTTGGAGCGACAGAATTTCTGGGCTACGAAAAATTAAATGTCGATGCAAAACTCATTGAAGTGGTCGACATGGGTGAAATGAAAGGACTTGTTTTCGATCGCACAACTTTCTATGGTGAAGGTGGTGGTCAGGTTGGAGATATCGGTACAATCATGCAAGGAAAGAATGTACTTGCCCATGTGGATGATACTCAAAAGCCAGTTGATGGATTGCACGTTCATTTATCTAAAGACGCTGATGCTCTAGAAATCGGTAAAACTTATACTTTAAGTGTTGATCAGAAAACTCGTAACCTTACGATGAGAAATCACTCTGCAACTCACCTTCTTCAATCTGCACTAATCAAAGTACTCGGCCCGCACGTAAAACAAGCAGGATCAGTTGTTACACCTGAAAAACTTCGTTTCGACTTCACTCATCTTCAAGCGATGACTAAAGAAGAAATCCAAAAAGTAGAAGATTTAGTGAACGCCGAAATTCAACGTGGGAATCATGTTGATGCAAGCGTGATGAGTATGGATGAAGCTCAGAAGAAAGGAGCCATGGCCCTTTTTGGTGAGAAGTATGGCAACACCGTTCGTGTTCTTACAATGGGTGAATTCTCAACAGAACTCTGTGGTGGAACTCACGTTCATAACACTGGTGAAATTGGTCTATTCACGATCTTGGTAGAAACTTCTCTTGCTACAGGTGTTCGTCGTATTGAAGCGACAACATCTGCAACAGCTGTAGAATTTTTAAGTCATCGTTCGCAACTCCTGAAAAAAGTGGAAGGAATGGTTAACGATAAAGATGAGAGAGCATTAGTAAAATTAGAAGCACTCTTTAAAGATTTAAAAGACAAACAAAAAGAAATTGAAACTTTAAAAGATCGCATCCTGGCAACTGAATCAAAAGAACTTTTCAACAATGTTGAAACGATCAATGGAATCGATGTTGCCGTAGTTGAAGCAAGTGCAGATGGAGATCTTCGTAAACTTTCAGACATGTATCTGAACAAACACCAAAATGGTGCTATTGTTCTTTATAATGCTAACGGTGATCGCGCATCAGTTCTGGTACGTGCTTCAAAAGCAGCTGCAAAATTAAATGCAGGAGAAGCATTAAAAGAAATCCTAAGTGTGATCAACGGTAAAGGCGGTGGGAAACCAGATCTTGCCCAAGGTTCTGGTGAAGCGGCGATGATGGCGAAGATTGCACCGAAAGCAAAAGAAGTTTTGAAATCAAAATTGGCTTAATTATATAGCGAGGACAAGATGTCACTTCAGTTGAGAACCTTAAAGCGTCTCCTACTACTCTCAATGCTTGCTTTTTTTGCAAGCTGTATGAAAGAAGAGGGATCAACCAAAAACGATAAGGTTCTCAACATCGCTCTTACGAGTGAAGTTTCAACTCTGGATCCAGTGAACTCTTATGACAATGTTTCCGGTTTTGTTATCTACAATATCTGTGAACAGCTTTATGAGTATCATTACCTCAATAGACCTTATGAACTGAAGCCGCTCCTCGCGGAAAGCATGCCCAAAATTGAAAATCAGGGTAAAAAATACGTCATCAAGATAAAAAAGAATATTCGCTATCACGATCATCCGGCCTTTGGTGGTAAACCACGCATGGTGAAAGCAGAAGATTTCATCACCCAAATTAAACGCCTCTCATATACTCCCTTGAACTCTACTGGATGGTGGGTTGTTGATGGTGCCATTGAAGGTGTAAACGAATTCAAAAAAACAGTTGGTAGTGATTTCGAGAAATTTAAAAAGACCAACATTAAAGGTGTCAGTGCCCCTGATGATCACACACTCGTGATCGATCTGACTGTTCCTTCTCCACAATTCATTTATAAACTAGCGATGAGCTTTCTCTCTCCTGTTCCTCTAGAAGTTGTTGAACATGATAAAAATGATTTGAGCCATAATCCAATCGGTACTGGCCCGTTTTTAATAACAAAAATGGAGTCTGCTAAAGACATCTATTTGACCAAAAATCCTAACTATCATGAAAGCTACTATCCTTCGCAAGGAGATCGCTTCGCCAATAGCCGTGGACTTCTTAAAGACAGTGGAGAGCGAATTCCGTTCGTGGATGGAATTCATTTCAAAATTGTTGAAGATAACAATGCTCGCTGGGACCTGTTCACAAAAAACAAATTGGATTTCATTATTCTTCCGCAAGAATTTTATACACAGGTTTTTGATGACGTAGGAAATCTTAAAGAAGATATCAAAGAAAAAAATATCCGCCTTCAAACTGTTCCAACTCTTACTTATTGGTGGCTTGCTTTCAACATGCGCGATCCACTCGTTGGAAAAAATCTTAATTTAAGAAAGGCCATTGCTCATGCCATCGATATGGATAAATATATCCAGCTTTTCACTGCCAATACCGGCCAGAGAGCAAATTCAATCTTGCCTCCAGGTGTTCTTGGTTATGATCCATCAGCAACTCTCCCATATCACTACGACCTAGCAAAAGCCCGCGACTTTTTGGCAAAGGCCGGTTACCCAAATGGAAAAAATCTTCCTGAGATTGTTCTTGATACAAGAGCGGAATCGAAAATGAGCCATCAACAAGCTGAATATTTCAAACAGCAACTGGCGCTCATTGGAATCAAACTTAAAATTGTAAAAAACAACTTCAAGCAGTTCCTTGAAAAATCTCGAACTGGTCATCTCCAGTTCTTCCAGGACGGATGGACTTTAGATTATCCGGATGCTGAAAATATTTTCCAATTGTTGATTTCAGATAATCATCCTCCTGGACCAAATGCTTCGTTCTATTCAAGACCTGAATTAGATGCGATGTATGCGAAGATTAGTAAACTTCAAGATGGTGATGAGAAGCTTGCTTTAACACGAAAAATGGAAAAGCTAACGAATGATGATCTTCCGTGGATCATGCAATATTACTCGAGAAACTTCATCCTCTATCACGATTACGTAAAGAACTATCGCCCATCAGATCTTGTTTGGAGTTATCCAAAATATCTCCGAGTAAAATAGTTGCAGGGGAAGTTTTTTCCCCTGCCTTCATCTCTCGCCCTCATAGCTAAAAAC
>CBIHOP010000038.1:0-14439 GCA_966211385.1 uncultured Bacteriovorax sp. | reverse complement strand
CTTGCCGATCAAACATCAGTAAAAAAACAAATTGAAGAAATTTTTTTTGAAGCTTCATCAAGAAAGGAATTTGATTCAGAAGAAAGACGTCAAAGTTTCTACAAACGCTGGTGTAGAGACTATCAGGAATTTTATAGCGAAGAATTTTTTCTCCTTATGGAAGATGATAAACTTTTAGGCTATCTCAGTGGTTGCAGCAATTCACATGAGTCGTTATCTAAACTTGAAGTTCCCGGGCTTCCTGTTTTTGCCGATCTCTTCAATGATTTCCCAGCACATTTACATATCAATTTTCATCACGACGCTCGAGGAAGAGGACTCGGAAGTATCCTTGTAAATCATTACGTCGATTGGCTTCGCACCCGTCATTGCAAAGGATTACACCTTGTCACAGGCCGTGAATCCAAGAATAGAGTCTTCTATGAAAGACTTGGTTTCGCTCACCATGACGAAAGAGAGTTTAAAGGAATGCAGCTCTTTTTCATGGGCAAAGTTCTTGAGCAGAACGCGCGGACATTGGGGTAGTAGTTTTCCATTTAGTTTTATGCTACACTTCTAGTAAGAGGTTTCATCGGAGACCAACAAAGGAAGTAAGTTATGGTTGATTTACGCTCCATTTTGACTGAACACCGATCAAAAGTTAAAGGTGAGGATTCCCACGATAGTAGTGGGGCCGAGCATCAAATTGCCTCTTCGACTTCCGATATTCCTGATGTTTTTTTCGACAAAATTATTACAGATTATAAGCTCAATAGAATTGAGATTATTGTACTCATGTATATCTACCGTCGCGTATGGTGTTTTCCAAATCTCCATCGCTCCCACGGTATTTCTCAAATGATGTCTCACACAGAGATGGCCAAAAAATTAGGTGTTGCCATTGAAGACGTTTATTCGGCCCTACGAAAGTTAGAGGAATACGATTTCATTCGCACCATCCGTGCAGGTCAATACTTTTCACGTCGATTTTTTTCTAAAGCACTAGACGATGAGTTTGGACAAACCTACGACGACTTCGAAATCTAATTTTCAATCTTTTGGTCGCGTGTTAATTTACGCCCATGAAAACAAAACTTCAAAATCCAGAGCTTCTATCAAAGCACGAACAACTTAAACATCATTCCCTTTATCAGTCCATCAAAACAGAAGAGCATCTGAAACTCTTTATGGAAACGCATGTCTTTGCAGTTTGGGATTTCATGAGTCTTTTAAAAAGACTACAAAGAGATATTACTTGTGTTTCACTTCCATGGAAACCCAGTGCTTATCCAAAGAATGTTGTTCGAATGATTAACGAAATTGTTTTAGGAGAAGAAAGTGATATAGGGCCAGATGGAGAGGCCATCGATCATTTCACGCTTTATTTAAAAGCTATGCGAGAGTTGAATGCGAATCCGGAACGATTGTTAAATTCAGTTAATGAATCAAATTTTGAAAAATGGGCGACACCAGCAGAACTTAACTTTGTGAACTTTAACTTACAGCTTGCTCAAGAAGGTTTACTGCATGAAGTAGCGGCCGCATTCTTTTTTGGGCGCGAAAAACTTATCCCAGATATGTTCACCTCAATTCTTAAAGATCTCAAAAACAATCTTGATTCAAACACTCAGAATAAATTCCCCGCACTTAAATTTTATCTTGAACGACACATTGAACTCGATGGTGGTGAGCACTCCCATTTAGCATCTATGTGCTTGGAAAGTTTGTGTGGAGATGACGAAAAAAAATGGAATGAGGCCATTGCAGCAGGTGTAAAATCACTTCAACTTCGTCATGCGCTCTGGAGTGAAGTAGAGTCAAAACTCTTACACTAAAAATCATATTTCCTTACATCCTCCACTTCTAAATCAAGAGGTCTATACTTGAACTTGATAGTTTTCAAGGAGGAAAAATATGAGATCAATCCAATTGCTTTTGGGATTAGTGTGCATGCTCACTTTCTCAAGCTCTCTTTACGCAAAAACAGCAGACGCTTTTACAAAAAGATTTCAAATCATTCGTTCACCGGAAGGTAAATTAGTTGGTATTCGCGATCGTACGATGCCTGTTAAGTTTTCAGTTGCTCCGTACATTAATATGGTTAAGCAACAACTGAAGAACGAGCAAGCTTTAATGGCCCAGAATTTAGCATCTGGAGAATATGAATCTGAAGTTAAGTCACTTCTTAATGAAGATCGTGAAATGATGATGGATAAAGCGGGAATGAATTCTGCTCAATACGATCAAAATGTTGAAGCAGTTGTTGATTCTCTAAAGAAACTAGCTGAGTTAAACGTTGACGGAGTTTTTTCAAACCCTGTTTTCAATGAAGTTGTTTCTAAATACGAAAGCAAGATGACGGATGCTATCCTCCTTCTTGATCCAACTATTCTTGCTAATGTTAATGATCCAACTTTCTTTTATAAAAGAAATGTCACTTACCAAGTAGTGAGCTGGGGTCTCGATTTCGCTCGCAAAAGACTAAGTCATATTCCACTTCTTAATACTGCAAGCTACGTTGTTGTACAGGTTGAGAAATTAATCACTGAACGTAGAAATTTCCACCAAAACATGCTTTTACACTATCTTGAAAACTTCGATGCAAAAGAACTTGGTTTAACTGCTGATGAAGTAAACATGGTTTGGTCTTCAATTTATGAATCACGCATTCCTTGGTTTGCATTTTGGGAATCTAATGGAGCTAAAGCAAATTGGATGAAGTACGGAGTGAATAACTTCTACATGAATTTCAGAAACGCTTCAACACGTCTGAGAAATGCTACAAGCATTTATTCTGAAGTTGGTGCTCGTATGAATTACGCGTTCCAAGCTGTGACATATAACAATGAAAAAGTTGTAGTGAATTTATTTGATAATGAAAACCTGTTCCAACGTCGTCCAGCTGTGGCGTTTAACTACGATCGTCCAACGCAAATTGCGCGCAAAAGAGTTATGTTAACTCTTGCTCAATTAGGATTAAGTTTCGTTCCAATGAGTGCTTTTTTAAAAGATACTGCAAGCAGCTTTATTAAATCTTTCTATGCTCAACAGAAAATTACAGAAGGTGCGCTTTACGGATACTTTGAATCAATGGGGGAAAACAGAGGGATGACTCAAGTAAGAAATCAATACATGAATCCTTTTGATCAGCTTGCACTGGAATAAATTTTAAGAATTATCACTTCGCTTTAATAGAGGCGGCCAACAGGCCGCCTTTTTTTTTGCCACCTTTTCAATTTCCAATGCATGTACTTTAAGTGATCATTAATCTACGTGTTCTAAGGAGGGACCTCATGAAAAGATTAATCGGATGTTTAATATTTTTTACTTCACTAAGCTCGCACGCCGATCTTGGACTTGTCGAAAAAGTCATATACGGTGTTGATGATAGAAGAGATGTTTTTGAATCACCAAACCCACTCTATAAACAACTAGCACAATCTACTGCCGCGATGGTTTCATCATATTCAATGGAAGAACAAGGCAATAACTATCTTTTAACAGGATCAACTTTAGAAGAAGATGGTGTCTGTGCTGATGCTCGTTTTGCCAAGCAACTTACGGCCGCAAACTGTTCAGGATTTTTAGTTGGTGAAAACTTACTAGTCACAGCAGGACATTGTATTGAAGATATGAGTGACTGTAGCCGATATTCATGGGTCTTTGGATTTTCTAATGATCAAGCTGAAAAACCTTCTTATACAGTTCCAAAAAAAGATGTCTATAAATGTACAGCGATCATTTCACGCAGACTTGATGATGCTACTGATGATGATTACGCTCTCGTAAAATTAGATCGAAAAGTAGAAGGGCGTGCCCCACTCAAATACCGCAAGAAAGGAAAGATCGTAAACAATGCTGACATCCTGGTCATTGGTCATCCTTCAGGATTACCTACTAAGATTTCAGATGGTGCAATCGTGAGAAGCAATAACAACAAAGTATTCTTTCAAACGACACTCGATACTTTCGGTGGTAATTCGGGATCGGCCGTTTTTGATGCTAAAACTGGCGTGGTAGAGGGTATTCTGGTTAGAGGAGAAAGAGACTATGTCCAAGATCCGGTCATGAACTGCTCTCGCCCGAAAGTCTGTAAAGTGACTGAATGTCGTGGAGAGGATGTCACTCGTATCACAAACATAAAGCAATTGATGAAATAAGTTGGTAAAAAATACAGGAATTTGAGGTCTTTTCCTCTGTAAATTCTTAAAAATGATAGGATCTGGTGATGAAAAACCAGGTCCTTTTTTTTGCTCTTTTTTTACTGTCTTCACTTGGACTAGGACAACAATCTCTCGCTTACGAAAGTTCTGGTTTGGATGCTATCTACGATCTCGATGATCGCCAAAATATTGATGAAACAATTGAACGAACGATGCAGAGACTCTCTCGAGGAGTGGCGCTCATCGTTTCCAAGGATCATCTTTCAAAAAATGTATTTAGTTCAAACATCATGGCCATTCCACTGAAAGAGCAAATGAGTGTTTGTCCAGATGAAAGGTTTGCTAACGAATTAAGCATCAACGCGTGTACGGGTTTTCTTGTCGCTCCAGATTTAATGATCAGTGCTGGTCACTGCTTTAAAACGATGGATGATTGTTTGAACAAAGCGATTATCTTTGATGTGACAACAAAATCCCAAAAGGAAAAGCATTATACGGCCAAAAATTCTGATGTCTTTGAGTGTCGTGAAATACTCGCTTCCAGCGAAGATGGGTTCGCTGACTATGCTCTCATTAGATTGAATAAAAAAACTAATCGTCCGGCCCTGCCTCTTCGTGTGAAGGGGATGCTATCAAGTAAAGATGAAGTTTTCATGATCGGTCATCCATTGGGGCAACCGATGAAAATCTCCCAAAAAGTAAAACCTTTTGATTTGAGCAATGAATTACAATTCAAAGCTCCGCTAGATTCTTTCTCCGGAAATTCAGGATCACCCGTCATAAACGCAAGAACATTGCGTGTAGAGGGCATTCTTGTTAATGGTGCACAAGATTTTCTTCTCGATGAAACTAAAGAGTGCTATCGTTTTTCCGTGCACCAGAGTGGTGATACGATGAAAGGTGAAGGCATTTCACGAATAAATCAAGTTACGCCATTTTTGTCTCATTAAAATTAACGAAGGAAATTGATCATGGGAAAAATAGGTTTTGGTACCTATCGTTTAAGTATTCGTTCAGCAGAACATAAAAAAGCACTTACGTTGGCACTCTCTAACGGATGCAGTCTCATCGATACCGCTGCTAATTATACGAACGGTGATTCAGAGAGATTGATCGGGGAAGTTCTTCGCGAAAATCCATCTTTTAAACCCATCATCATGACGAAGGCCGGATACATTCAAGGCGAATCTTTAAAACTTTTACAAGAGCTGCATGCTGCCGGCAAAGCGCGCGAAGATTTAGTGGAGATTGACGAGCACCTTAAGCACTCGATCCATCCTGATTTTTTACAAGCGCAGTTTGAAGGAAGTCTATCTAGACTTGGACTGGAAAAAGTTGATTATTTTTTACTTCATAATCCCGAATATTATTTTAAATCGCCTGGGGCCAATCAGGACGAATATTACGAAAGAATTCAAAAGGCCTTCATCTATCTTGAATCGGAAGTCGAAAAGGGAAGAATCAAAGGTTACGGGATCAGTTCTAATAATTTCATTCTTCCCCTTAACGATGCGGAAGTGACGAATATAAGTAGAGTTGTTGAATGCGCGATTCAAATAAAAGCACTTAATTTTAAAATTGTGCAGTTTCCTTTCAATCTTCTGGAGATAAATGCTCTTGAGAAATTAGGAGAGTTTGGTGATGAAAGTCTTCTAGAGCTTTGTCAGCGACATGAACTCATTACAGTAGTGAATCGCCCTTTAAATGCTTTCTCACAAGGACAGCTCGTTCGACTTGCTACCTATGACGATAAAAAATTAGATGAGGCCCGTGCTGAAGCTTGTTTTAAAGAATGCATGGATAAGTTACGGGAGAGATGGAATGCTCAAGTTGATTCCGAACAAGACGGAGTTACGGATAAAAATGATTTTGATCAAATTGATATGATTAAGCAGTTTACCGACATCTGGAATAAGCTGCCAACGCCAGATGCAGTCGAGCAAGTTTTCTACGGACACTTCTTTCCATTTCTCGCTCGTGCTTGGGGTAATGGAGGATTGTCTCCGGAAGAATCTCAACCTTACTATCAGCTTTTTGAATATGCTGAACTCTACAGCAGAAAACATTTGAGTTCGAAGGCGCGCGATTTTAAAAATCAAGCGCAGCAAGTAGGGCTTCTTCCTATTCAAGACGATGTTCCTTTTTCCGTCATGGCCATTGAAACGTATCTTGATTACGGATTCGATTATGTACTCGTCGGGATGAAGAAGACCGAGTATGTCGATCAGTTAAAACATCTTTTCTAAAAAACATTTAGGGTCGGGCAAAAATTGCCGATGACCTCTTAACAATTTTGTTAGGAGGTCGCCTGTGCGTTACATTTGTGGAGCAATAGCTCTTGCCGTTTTAAGCTTTTCACCTGGTCTACAAGCGATCGAAAAAACTCTTTGTACGGTAACGAACGATATTGATAAAGAAACCGGTAAAATGGTTTATGAGCTTTCTGACGATGGACGAATTGAGCACCTTTACAAAGATCGTTGGGTGGGGAATTCAAGAGTTGAAAGAACGGAACTGAAACCTACTGATTTGCTCGGAGATGGAATTGTCCTTCACAAAAAAGATAAATACGTAACAGTCAGAATGTATAGTGACAACTTCGATGAAGAGCGCGGTGGTGTCCTACGTTTAGATACACTTTACAATGGTGTCAGTGGTGAACGTAAAGAATATGTGATGGAAATTAGCATCACTCCGGATGAGGTCGTTCTCATTCAAGATAAAAAAGAATTTAACAATATGAATTTCATCGCGAAGAGGCACCGTATTTTAGGGCCAATTGGAATCGAGAGAGTCGTCTTTTCGAAAACAAATTAAAAAGTTAAGTGAGAAAGAAAGCGTCTTATGAGACGCTTTCTTCTAATTCTGTTGATAATGTTTCTGATGTGCGAGTAAAAATAAGCACGGCGATTTGAACGATGAAAAATGTTCCAAGGAAAATCGCACCACCTTCTGAAAATCCATAAGAGTGAAGTCCAGAAGCAAGAATGTAGTTAACACCAAACCAGGCCATCATAACACTCATGAATGCTCCGGCCGTTACAAGCACAAATCGATCTGTTTTAATCCACGTTGTATAACGCCCGTGAAGAATGGCCATGTAGATACAAAGAACAATCAAGCTCCAAGTTTCTTTTGGATCCCATCCCCAAAAACGTCCCCATGAATAATCGGCCCATACACCACCGAGAATAATTCCCGCTGCTAGTAGTGTTGTTCCCCATTTTAGAGTTGTATAGATAATGTCGGAATGGATTTTTTCTTCTTTCTTATCCATTTTTCCCAAACGTTTCTTGATAAGAATTGTATTTGCTAAAACCCAACTTAGAGCAAGAGCGCCATAAGAAAGAATGATGGTTGTAACGTGAGTAGAAAGCCAGAAGTTATCGCGAAGAACTGGAACGAGCGGTGAAATCGTCGCTGTTAACATCCCATTGGCAAAGTTGATCATCATCAAAGTACAAAGTGAGTAAGCAAGTCCCATGTAGACGAATACTTTTTCTTTTTTTAGATGACCTAAAACCAAAGCAAGAATTAGAGAGCCAAGTCCTGAGAAAAGTACTGTCTCATACATGTTGGTGATGGGTGCACGTCCTGAAATGATGACTCGAAATGTGACTAGTGCTGTTTGAGCAATAACTGAAAGTGAGGCAAATGAAAGCGCAATGAAAAAGTTCTTGAAGAGAACCATCGAGCAAAGTGCTAGTAATGTGAGAACCATGGAAATCGTCGGTAAATGCGATTTTGCATAGTAGTACTCCAGCATATATTTATCGCCGGAAGTTTGATCATAGTTTGCTTTAGATTTCATGAGCACAGGTAAGAAAGGGTCACCTGGTGAGATGGCCTTTTGAGCAACAACTTTTTCCTCAGTCAAATAAGAGACAAGTGGCTGCCACGAGAGTTCCGTCCCGATAACTTCTGCCAACATCCAGTTTGTTCCATTCTGGATTTCTTTATAGAGAAAAATATTATCAAAAAGTTTGCTCATCGTTTTTTTGTAAGATTCATTGTCTTTTGAAAGACGAGCTTCGTTTCGAATATCTTCTTCGCGTTTTAAAAGTTCAGTGTAACTGATTTCGTGCGTTCCTTCCGGAAGACCCAAAAACTTCATCGCATCAACATGATCAATACGCGCCATGAGTGGAACTTGAGTGGGAAGACCCATTCCATTCAATGAGAGTAAACAATAAGCTTCTGTTGCGCTGAGATCGCCTACTTTTGATTTACCTGTTAGAGCTTTAATGACTTCTGAAGCGTGTACGTGCAGAGGTTTAACACGACCACCTTGAAGAATGGGAAGAACTTCTAATTCCTTCGTACAAAAATAATTGTCAGCATAACTTACGCTTCCAAATAAAAAAGTCATGACGATGAGTAAGAGTTTCATTTTTATGCGAGCTCCTTTTTCTTTTTTCTATTGAGGTGATAGTGCCAAGCGGCCCCTAAAACCAACATGAGAGAACCTAGATATTTTAATGTTCGACCTTGGTCAACGTTAACAGAGAGAGTCGAACTGTAATTACCGGCATTGTCCTGGCTGTACGAGGCCTGATAGAACGTGAATCCTCTGTGCTTTAGGGGATTGTTCATAAAGACATGGTGATTCGTCATTTGTCCTCCAGAAAAGAGCTTCACAAATGATTCATAACTTGCAGGATTGTTTGTTCCCGGATCTTTATCCATTTTGAATTGAGTGAGGGCCAATTCAAACGGAAGTTGCAGAGTCTCTTTCGTGACTTCGATGATTACTTTTTTTCCTTCAATAATCAGGCTGAGGGGAGAGTAATTACTTACCCAATATTCCTTACCCAGAATTTCCAGACGAACGGCTCGAAGATCACCTTTAATAAGCGATCCATTTTTTTGAATAGGTATAGTGGCCACTGGTAAATTAAATGGAACAAGTCTGTCTTGATGATCAATCAGAGCAATTTCCGCTCCCATCCAGGGAAGTGCAACCGATTTCCCTTTTAGCTCAATGTTTTGTACAAGCCATTTTTTGTCATCTTTAGAAAAGAAAGCAAGTTGTTTCCCAAAGAGAAAGAGAGACGGTTTTTCTTCAAAAATCTTTTTTGAAATGGCGCGAATGATAGATTTTGAATTCACCTGAAAATTTGTATCCATTGGAAAGGGAGAAAAGTCAGGGAAGAAGGTTAACAATTCATTTTGCTCTTTTACGACGACAAAACGATTTTTTGCACTTGTTGATTTGACCGGAAAGTTTTTTTCTTCCGGAGTAAAACATTCTGACGTCACCGAATTCCAAATGATAATCCCTGAAGGATTTTCTTTGGCAAAACATGTGGCGAGATTCGCCGGCATATAGTTGAAGCTTAGCGGTCCCATTGATTGGGCCGATTGAAAATCATTGCTCGCTTCAGGGTGAAGAGTGAGTGTGATATTTTCTTCGGCAAATGGATTCTTAAAATAGTAAGTAGAAGAGTGAATAGGGGCCGTTTCTGGATAGCTATTAATCGCATCCGTCCAAGTGAAGCGACCTTGAGCAAAAGGAATGTATTCTACAATGTTAATGTTTCCATACTGCTCATCAAGCTTTGTTGTAAAGGCCGTGAAAGGAAGTTCTGATGTCACTTGTTTTCCTTCTTCAGGATAAGTGAATTTTAAAACATCTTTGCTTAAAACAACCTGACGATTCGGCTCATTAGGATTGAGAAGAAGTGATCCATCGACTCCGGCAATATATGTAATCATCGAGCCAACACCAATGATCACGAGACCCGCATGAACGGTATAGAAACCGTATAGTCTTTTTTTAACGGGTAATCTTAAATAAACGGCAAAGATAATCGAGAGAAGCATGCCGAATTGAATGAACATGAAGGGCAATGTTTTATAAACTGTTCTGTTGGCGAAATCTGTTCCGTAATAGGATTCAAGAAACGTTCCTGCAATCATGGCAATCGAAAAAAGAGTAATGATGATAACAGCGAATTTTAAACTACCTAATTGTCTTTCTATTTGAGTACCGACTTTAGACCAATCGATTTTTGAGGGGGTTTTCACTCACGCACTTCCTTCTGCATATCTTTATATACGTTTTGTCATGTTGAGGTCTTTTTATAGCACAGCAGATATGAGCTAGGAATGAATAAGTTGCGTTCCAAGGGCCACTAACCCAAAGAGAATCGGCTGATGAATTAAATAAATGATGAGTGAATGTTGACCTAAAAATTTTAGGCACCTGACAGGAGTATTTAACTTCACAGGTGACAGAATAGACGTCTGATGAAGACCTTTGTGCACGGCAAATATACCCAAGAGGCTTGCCCCCATCCAAGGAAAAGGTGAGATGTAATCCCATGACGGATGCGGAAGTTGAAACCAAGGAAGATTGTAGTCTAAAAAAATGGAAGGAAGAAAAAGAGCGAGCGCTACAATTAAACTCACATAGGGACGATTAAGAAAGAAAAGTGAGATGACAGAAACGACGGCAATGGCGTGCAAAGTGCCAAAGTAAATCCAATAATCAGGAAAGAGAAAATAGGTCGTTGCACTTATGACCAGGGCCCAAAAAATGAGACGACCAAGTCTTTTTAAAAATTTATTCCAATGAATTTTTTCTGCATGGGCTATTTGCAGCGACATGCCGGTTGCAAATAAAAAGAGAAAGACAATGATTCGTGGAAAGAGATACCAGAAAGGATGATGAAGGATATCGAAAACAACAACGCGAAAATAATTCAGATCGAATGAAAAATGAAAAATGATCATGAGAACGACTGTGAAGCCGCGAAGAACATCGATGAGTAAAAACCGAGAATTTTGTTTAATTGTCTCCATGATTATGTTTAGATTATTTCATGAATAAACGGCTGCATCACTTAAAAAAAACAATCCTCATCTCTTTTTTTGCTCTCATCATAATCCTCGTTTTGGTGGCCGCTGCCGGATACAGTTTTTTTCAATCCCGAGTTCCCAAGTTAAGTGGTCAAATTGAATTAAAAGGTCTCTCTACAAAAGTAACAGTTATTCGTGATTCTTTTGGAATTCCACACATCGAAGCAGGAAGTAATGTCGATGCCTATCGCGTGCTTGGCTACATTATGGCGAGCGAGCGGTTATTTCAAATGGAGATGCAACGTCGCATGGCCAGTGGAGAACTTTCAGAAGTTTTTGGCGATAAAACACTTGAGGTCGATAAACTTTTCCGCACTTTGGGAATGAAATTTCATTCTGAAAAACAAGTTAAAGAGAGACTTCAACAGAATCTCTTTCATCCGGAAATGATCGCAGAGGCCAATGCCTTTTTTGATGGTGTTAATCAATTTCAAAACTCTGGTCCTCTGCCTGTTGAGTTTACATTGTTAGGATTGAAACCAAGACCTTTTACTCTGGCAGATGCTCAGGCGTTTATTGGTGTCATGTCTTACAGTTTCGGCACGGCCACATTTCAAGATCCACTTTTCACTAAAATGCGCAATCGTTTAGGGAGTGATCTCGTTGAAGAATTACGCAGCGGTGGTTTTCATCAGTCAAAAAAAGAAACTCGCACCGTTTTTCAGCACTCACCTCATATTGAAAAAATTTACGACACCCTGGAATCTTTGCAAGGAGCGTTCACTCTTTTTGAAGGATCAAATGGCTGGATCGTTTCTGGTGAACGATCTGAATCCGGCCATCCTCTGCTTGCGAGTGACCCCCATATTTCTTACTCTCATCCCGGAGTATGGTTTGAGGCCCACATCAAAACTCCTACGTTTGAAAATTACGGTCACTATTTAGCAATCGTGCCTTTCGCCGTTCAAGGTCACAATCGGGAAAAAGGCTGGGGTTTTACGATGAGCCTGACTGATGACATGGATCTCTATGCAGAAAAAGTAGATTGGGGCAATCGCTCTTACAGTTTCAAGGGCCGCACTTATCCATTGGAGACAAGAAAAGAAATCATAAAAGTGAAAGGACAAGAAGATGTGGAGATCTTTGTTCACTCCACAGGTCACGGTCCACTTCTTAAAAATGGAATATTAGAAGGTGATATCTCTCTTAAATGGTCTTACCTCGATAGTTTTAAAACGACTTCAAAAGATCTGGTAAGTGTTCTCTTTGGCATTGGACGAGCGCAAACAATGAGTGAAATGAAAGAGGCCATTGCAGATGGGAAAGCGCCTGGTTTGAACATTCTTTACGCTGATAAAAAAAATATCGGTTGGTGGATGTTCGGCGATGTTATCCTCAGAAAAAAAGATCTCAAATCTGATTTCATCCTGGATGGAGCAAGCGGGGAAGATGAACCGCTGGGGTTGATGAAATTTGAAGATAAACCCCACTTAGAAAATCCAGTCGATGGTATCATCGTTTCGGCCAATTCTAGACCCGAAACTTTTCCGCGGGATCCGCGTGGGGATTTTCAGCCTGATTATCGACAGGCCACAATCAAACAAATTTTAGCACAAAAGAGTAAATGGTCATTGGATGAATTTAAAATGATTCAACCTCTCAGTATGAATTTCGAAAACAAAATTGTCTTGGGTGAAATGTTAAATCTCACGGCCGGCCAATCTTTTTGGCGGGAAAAAGCTTTCGATATCTACCTCGACGAATTAAGAAAATGGGATTTCGAATCTCGAGCTGATAGTAGAGCGGCCTTACTTTACTATTCCTGGTGCGGAGAATTGATAAGACTACTCCTGGAAGCAGATTTAAGTAAAGATGAGTATCAGGTATTCACGAAAACGGCGAATGACTCCTATCTTCTGCGACGGATTCTCTTTGATAAAAACTCCCTTTGGTGGAAAAATCGTGAACCAGAAAAACTGTTAGCAGTGGCCTTCGAACGCTCCATTGAACGCTTAAAAAAAGATTTAGGTAGTGACGCAAAAAATTGGAAGTGGGGCGCCCTTCACTCACTAGAATTTGTCCATCCTATTGGACGTGTGCGACCACTCAATTATCTTTTTAATCTTGGACCATATCCTCTAGGGGGAGCAACTCAGGAAATAAATAACCAACGTTATATCGGTTTGAATTTCTCAATCAAGGCAGGCCCTTCGACGCGTCGTCTGATCGATTTTTCTCGACCGGAAAGGGCGTATGGAATTCTTCCCACAGGCAATTCAGGACATCTCTTATCGCCTCATTATAAAGATCAGCTTGATTTATTTTTGAAGGGGGACTATCGAGGGGAATGGCTTGATGCTCAAGACTATTCTCGAAATCTGGACTTAAAAGAGAGGACGCTCCACTTTAATCCTGCAGGATAAAGGCCGTCGTTTCACACGTAAGCTGAACGATTCCTTCTCCCACATTACTCAGCCCACGACTTGAGAGTGGTTCGAGAAAACTTTTTTTCAAAGCGTAATGGCATTGACCTGTTATTGAAATTCGCTGTCGCTCAAGAGACACCACACTGAATGTTCCGTTGATCTCTTTTTTAAACGGCCCTTTTTTGAAAAGAGTAACTTTGTCATCGAGCATGACTTCTGTCAGCGTTTTCAACTTCGTTTTTTTTAGGAATCGATCGAATTCACCGATGTTGATCAGAAGGTGATCAAGACGTCCGCTTTGGCCTAAAAACCCAAAGGCATGCAGAGTCTGAACTTTAAGCCGAGGTTTATTAAAAAGTTTTAGTGCAAAAGCTAAATCAGAACAATTTTGATTTTCTTTCATGATATCCATAGGCCCGATGGAACTATCATTATCACCGATCACCAGCGATTGGGGTGAGAGTTTCAGCGTCTTTTCAATTTTAATTTTGTGTTCGACCCCACCATCAATGTAAAAAATGAGAGCGGACTCATCGCTCATAGCTCCCCAGGATTTCTTAAAATGAGAAAGAGAAAAAGGCATGGGACCCACGAGAAAAACGTGATGAGCTTGCAAAATTAAGTTTTGAAGATTAGATTTCATGCATTAGTGTCACTGTTGTTAACGAACATTAGGCCCATTTTTGAAACAAGAACAATTCTCACAACGTGTTCAATCTTACCTGCAATCACCTCAAAGTGACAAAGTATTGACGCTGGAATTTGAAAATCATCGATCTGTTCAGGCCCTTTCACATTCTTTTTTTATTTTTGTGCTCACGGATCTCCTCAAGGGGAGAAGTGCCTCATTTCTTCTTCCATTGAATTTTCGCGAAATCGAAAATTTTCTTCGAGATTCAAATACAACTCCGGCCTTCCTTGTTTCGTCGGAAGAATTAAGCGAGCTGGAATCGATCTTTCTAGAAGTGAAATGGAAACTCCTGGCCAAATTTTTTCTCAATGAAACCCCTTTGCAAAGCACCGTCTTCAGCTGGCGAGATCTGAGTCTCGCTCAAAAAAATGCACTGTCT
>CBIHOP010000037.1:0-14447 GCA_966211385.1 uncultured Bacteriovorax sp. | reverse complement strand
GTAGGTGTCAGTGGAGTTATAAAAATTAATGATGAAATGAGTAATCTAGTAAATGTTACGAACAAAAGACTCATTTACGCTAAAGATATGGACAGCCTTATCAATCAAATTAAAAACAGAGAAAAAGTTTATATTTTAGAAGACGATGTGCCCGCAATGAAAGTCCAGGGGGAAATTCTCGATGGTCTTGAAAAAAAGCTATAAGATAAGATTGATAATTTTGAGCTCATTGCTACGGAAGCAGGTAAAAAAGATTTGATGAAGCTTGAAGATTATTTAAAGGAATGGAAAAAAGTTAGCTTGGAGCTTCGTGAATTTGCTCTGGCCGGAAAAAATGACGAAGCAGAGGCCCTGGCACGTGGAAAATCACTACAGACTCTTGAGAGTTTCGGCAAAATTTTAGATGCACTTGTTGCACGTAACGAAAAGTTCATGGATGAAGATGTTAAAGATGCTGAAAACTTGGTTCACTCAACTCGCAACACAATTATAGGTGTATCTATTATTGCTCTCCTCATTGGGTGCGTTCTCGCCTTTATCATAATGAAAATGATTGGAAAGGCCATTGATCAAGTTATTACAAACCTTAACGATAGTTCGAATCAAGTCGCCAGTGCTTCATCGCAAATTGCTTCGTCTTCCGAAGAGCTTTCTCAAGCGACGACGGAACAAGCGGCTTCTCTTGAACAAACGGCTTCATCTGTTGAAGAAATGAGCAAAATGATTAACCGTAACTCGGACAATGCTCGCTCTGCTTCTGAAAACTCACAGTACAGCCAGAAGAGTGCCATAAAAGGAAAGGAAACTGTAACTGAGATGATTCGCTCTATTGATGAAATTAATGATTCCAACAATAAGATTATGGATCAAATCAATCACAGCAACGAACAGATGAGTGAAATTGTTAAAGTGATCAACGAGATTGGAAATAAGACGAAAGTTATTAATGACATCGTTTTTCAAACTAAACTTCTCTCTTTTAACGCCTCTGTAGAAGCTGCTCGCGCAGGTGAACATGGAAAAGGATTCGCAGTTGTTGCTGAAGAAGTTGGTAATTTAGCAGCGATGAGTGGAAATGCAGCTAAAGAAATATCGAACATGCTGGAAGATAGTATCCGTAAAGTAGAGTCTACGGTTAATGACACTAAAACTAGTGTTAATCGCTTAGTTGCCGAAGGAAAAGCGAAGGTTGAAAACGGAATTAAAGTCGCCAATGAATGCGGAAATGTTCTGGAAGAAATTGTTGTGAGTATTGCAAAAGTTAATTCAATGGCCGAAGAAATTGCAACGGCAAGTGTGGAGCAAGCACAAGGCATAAGCGAAATCACGAAGGCGATGCATCTTCTTGATCAAGTTACTCAGCAAAACGCAGCTGCTTCTGAAGAAGCCGCGAGCTCGGCAGAGGAACTTTCTGCACAAGCGGATGTATTAAAATCAGCTGTGGGAGTTCTTGTTACAACGATTAAAGGTGGACAACAAAATACAGTTGTCACACCTGCTTCTGTAACGCCTACCATGGCCAGTGTGAAAACAAACGTGCTTCCTCTGACAAGACCTACACCAAAGAAAAAACCAGAAGGCCAAAAGGTGGATATGAACTCTCAAGAACGCGCACCTGCCTACGATGATGCTCGTTTTAAAGATGTTTAAGGGCCAATGCTAAAAGACCGATAGGTTGGACATGTTTGATTTTGGATTACAACTTTCACAAGCACCATCACCACTTTCGCGGGAGGATTTTTTATTCTTTCGCGAAAGGATTTATAGTCTTGCGGGCATTACACTTAACGAACACAAACAAGAACTAGTTCATACTCGACTTCGTTTTCGAGTTCAGGAATTAGGATTAAAAAGTTATCACGACTATCGCTTATACCTGGAAAGTTTGAAACCTGATCATGAAGAATGGCAGCTCTTTATCAACAGGCTGACGACGAATAAAACTGATTTCTTTCGTGAACCTAAACATTTTGATTTTCTTCTTCATAAATACATTCCTGATTGGCAGAAGAAGAAAAAAGATGTTTTGCAAGTGTGGTCTGCGGCCTGTTCGACAGGTGAAGAGCCCTACACTCTTGCGATGGTTTTAGAACTTGCTCAATTGAAGTATGAAATTCATGCAAGCGATATCGATTCTGATGTTTTGAAAAAAGCTCAAAATGCCGTTTACCCGCTGTCGAAATTGCAGAATGAAATACCGGAGAATTACTTCTCCCATTTTATCAATCAAGGTTCAGGTCATATCGATTCATGGGGACGTATCTCTCCGCGTATTAAAAAGAATATTTCGTTTTTCCAGCATAATCTCATCGATGGATCAATGCCTTTTGAAAAAGCATCTATCGATGTCTTCTTTTTAAGAAATGTTTTAATCTATTTTTCACCGGAAACGATATCTCTTGCTGTCGAAAATCTTTATCAAATGGCGGCACCAGGAGCTCTTCTGTGCATCGGACATTCTGAAACATTAAATGGTGTTAAGACATCATGGAAAGCCGTTTCTCCTTCCATCTACACAAAACGCTAGAGACAATTTTTGAGTGATTGCAGAAAAATCCCTGAGTCTGAAAAAGGAACAAGTGGATTGGGCTTGCGAATGCTGACTCCATTTACTTCGTGAATTTCACCTTTTGTGCCATCCATCTTTTTCAGAATGCGCACTTTCATGGTTGTTGGAACATCAAGGTATGAACCTACTAGTAAAAGATCTTGAGCAGACGAAAATGTGAATTGCATTTGCGATTGAGTTTTTTGATTCACTTGATAAACAACGGGTGAAGTTTGCGCACTCTCCCCGGTGTTTTTCACCAAAACGCCTTTCAACACATAGTCGCCACAACCGGCAAAGCCAGGCTTTTCAGCGGCCCATGATTGGCTAATGATATACATTAGAACTGTGACAATAATTTTTACAACACGAAGTCTTTGCATGGATTGTTTTCCTTTTTCATGTTGGCCTTATAAAGTTTGTCGTAAACTTTCTTTGCTTCATTCGCGACTTTTTCTGCAAGTTGAAAAGTTTTATCGCTCTCACCATAGATCTGGTTAAATTTTTTCAATTTCAGTTTGGAGCTGGCACTAAGTTTTAAGCTTAGTCCTTTAGTGATTTTTTCTTTGATAAGAAGTTTATCATAGAGATCTTTGTAGAATTTTTTTGAGAAGTCCGTCTCAGCGCTATCAAGTGAATTCTTATAGACCTTTTTAACGGTATCAAAATTTGCATTGAGAATGCTCATTCCATCTTCACGGTCAAACATATAAGCATGCTCCGTATGTTCACGCGCAATAATGTTTTTTACCTCTGCCGCAACGTCGTTTACATCAAGCAAGGCCTTCTCAAATTTGATTTGGTAATCACGATAATCTGTTAGGGCCTTTTTCAAATGTTCTGTATTGAACATCCTTCTGGGAATGTCGGCCAGAGATTCAATTTTTTCGATTTGTTTAATAACTGATGAATAATGATCTTCTGTTGTACACAAGGCCTTTGAGAGATTTTTTAAATCATAGGATTTGTAAAAATCATCTACTGTTTCGTCGTTATAATTGAGAAAAGGACTCATTACTTTATAGAGAAGATCATCAACCATTTTCCCCGATTCAGTTGAAATCATCGGAAAATCCGGTGCTGTCGATCCCATACGTGCCGAGAGAAAAACTTCTTCTAGATTCTTCCCCGGTCGCATTTGATTCATAAAGCGCGAAGCGAATGTGGTGAATTGAGCATTATCCCCTGGATCGCGAATTTCGTTATAGCTGTATTGATTTTCACCGGTAGAGCTGATGATACATGTGTCGGGTGTAGCGAGTTTGAGTGTGTTGCCTGAAAAACAACTAAAGTCGAGAATAGCTAATTTCACACCTGCTTCTTTCGCACGCTGAATAACTTCTTCCAAGATATCCAAGCTCACGGTTTGAGCGCCCTTGAGTGTTTTTAAATCAGTGATAGTTCCACTCGCGAGTGCTATTTGATGGCTTTTATCTGCAACCATTTTTACGGAGCCATGTGAGTTGATCATAATCATGACTTGCGAACCAGCCTCGAACTTTTGATTGAAGAGATCTTCTTCCAGCGGACTTAATGCTTTTTCTAAATTCTCTTCAGTGAAAGAACCATAATTGGTCCCCTTCTTAAATTTAGAGGAAAGCATTTTTTCAGTTCGGGAGTGACCGCCATTAAAACTATAATTCAAACTCCACTTGTTATATTTAGAATCAACAAACTTACCCACGCTTTCAATCTGATGATCGAAGATTGTTGTAGAACCGGCCGGCTCGCCCCCACCGCCTAAAAAATAGAGTTTATTTTCAGCTGAATAACCGAGTGAAAGAGTCGAAATTAAGATGAGTAATGTGAGTTTAAAATGAGCAAGCGCCGTCATGATTCATGATCGACGCTTTATAGGTAAAAATTAGTTCTTTTTTGGTGAGAAGAGTCTGATTTTAGCTACGAGGAATGAGATTAGGTCTTCGTCAGCGCCGTAAACATCATCAATCAGTTCGCTGTTTAAGATGAAATCTTTCATACGAACAGCGATTTGGTGAAGAGACTCAACGAGGTATAAACCACCGATGTTTTCACCGTTAAAAGACTTGATGATTTCTTTGCGAGCGTGGTTGAACATTTCTGATTCAGTCACGTCTTCTGGAAGATTATCAACGCCCATTTTTTCTTCAACTTCTTCAATGGCCTGATCGCGAACGTCTTCGTCTGTAGCGAAGCTTACACCGTATTCAGTGGCCATAGCTTCAATCAATTCTTCACGCTTTGTTGGGTGAAATTCGATGAGCTTTTTTTCTTTAAGATTGTTGATCGTATAGCTAGCTAATGCACGCAATGTATCAAAATCAGTTTTCATAAGAACCTCAATTCATTAGTATTCCATTAAAGTGTAACGACTTAAATCAGATCGTACAAGAAACTTTTTAAATTTCTTGACTATTGCCCCTACAAAACTCACTTTTAAAGGCGAAATGGAAACCAAAATCGACCCGAAAATTAACTTTGTTCCTGCGAAATCTGCGCTTTCATGGGATGAATATTTCATGCTTCAAGCTATGATCGCGGCCTTTAAGTCCAAAGACCCGGCCACGAAAGTCGGCTCAGTATTCGTCGATAAACACAATCATCAAATCACCATGGGCTACAATGGATTCGTTGCAGGAATCGACGAAACGAAAGTTCCTTGGGGCAAAGACCCATCAGCGCCGCTCGAATTCCAAAAATATGGTTATGTTGTTCATAGTGAAGCCAATGCCATTCTGCACGCCTCACGCTCTTTGGAAGGCTCTCGCGCATACGTGACGCTCTTTCCTTGCCACGAATGTGCTAAATTAATCGCCTCTTCTAAAGTAAAAGAAGTGATTTATCTTTCAGACAAGCATCAAAATACGGAATCCAACCGTATTGCTAAAAAGATTTTCGATCTTTCGGGCATTACCTACCGTTCGCTCGATTTTAAACCTGAAAATCTGCATAAGCTCACTGATCATTTGCAAAATCTCCTCACAGATATTTAGTCATTTTTTTCTTCCCACGCGGGAGCTCTCTCTCCTATAATGAGGCGAATCCCCACATTCATTTAGCAACCTCTTTTTTGGAGTAAAACCATGAAACCTTTTATTGTCGTTCCTGACGGGTTTGATAAATCTCTTTTTGACGAACTGAAAACGAGCACAGAACTAAACGTTCATCCGAGCTCAAAGGTTTCGCAAGACGAATTAAAAACACTTCTTCCTAAAGTTGATGGTCTGATCATTCGATCTGCTACGACTGTGAATAAAGAACTTCTTGATCTCGCGCCTAATTTAAAAATTGTTATTCGCGCTGGTGAAGGTACAGACAATATCGACAAGGCCCTTTGTGCTGAACGAGGAGTAAAAGTAGCAAATACTCCAGGTGCAAATAATAACTCGGCAGCAGAACAGGCCATCGCTCTTATGATGTCATGTCTTCGCAATACTCCGTTTGCCGACAAAACTATGCACGAAGGAAAGTGGGAGAAAAACGCTCTGACTGGACTTGAACTTTGGAAAAAGAAAGTTGGTGTTGTTGGTTTCGGTCGCATCGGACAAATTGTTGCCAAAAGAATTTCAGGCTTCGAACCAGAGATTTTTTATTTTGATCCTCATGCGCATTCAGAAGTTCCTGGCGCAAAAAGAGTAGAAGATCTAAAAGAAATCTTCAGTAAATGCGACATTATTACGATCCATACTCCGCTCCTTCCGCAAACAAAAGGAATGATCACGAGAGATCTTATGAACCTGATGAAAAAAGATGCCATTCTTATCAACGCCGCTCGCGGTGGAATCGTTGATGAAGACGCTCTTTATGACATTCTAAAAGAAAAGAAAATTCGTTGTGCTGGTTTCGACGTCTTTGCTGTTGAGCCACTTCCATCGAATTCTAAACTGACTGAACTTCCAAATTTAATCATGTCTCCACACGTAGGCGCTTCAACAGAAGAAGCTCAATTCCGCGTTGGTGAAATGGCCGTTTTCCAAATTAAAGAATTTTTCGTTAACAACATACTTCTAAACGAAGTGAAGGCAAAATAAATGAAAACTCTGGCAATTATTGGTTCTCAATGGGGCGATGAAGGTAAAGGAAAAATCACTGATCTTCTTGGTGAAAAATGCGACGTTGTTGTTCGTTATCAGGGCGGAAACAATGCTGGTCACACAATCATCGTCGATGGCAAAAAAATCGTTCTGCATTTAGTTCCTTCTGGAATTCTGCACCCACACTGCGTGTCTGTTATCGGTCACGGAGTTGTTTTTGAACCAGAAGCTTTTCAAAAAGAATTAGAAACAGTTGCAGCGGCTGGAATTAAAATCACATCAGAAAATTTAAAAATTTCTGAAAACGTAACGATCATCACAAGCTATAACAAACTTCTCGATGCTGCCCGCGAATCACAAGGGTCAGTGAAAATCGGTACAACTGGAAAAGGAATTGGCCCTGCTTATGAAGATAAAGTAGGAAGAAGAGCAATCAAACTTAAAGATCTTTTTGATCTTGAAACACTTAAAGTGAAAGTTGCCCGCAATCTTGGTGAAAAAGAAATTCTTTTTAAACACAGATACAATATTGAGTTCCCAACTGTTGAGCAGGAAACTGAAAGACTCTTCAACCTTGGAAAAATCATCAAACCTTACGTTTGTGATACGTTCTCGGTTCTCGATCATGCCGTTACCAATGGTAAAAAAATTCTTTATGAAGGTGCTCAAGGAATTCTTCTCGACATCGACTACGGAACTTACCCATATGTTACTTCGTCTTCAACAGCGCTTGGTGGAGTTTATACAGGTGCTGGAATTCCACAATCTTCTGTTCAGGAAGTTTTAGGAATCACAAAGGCCTACACAACTCGCGTTGGTGAAGGGCCTTTCCCAACAGAACTTTTCGATGAAGTCGGAGAAAAAATCCAGACAATCGGAAAAGAGTTTGGTGCCACTACTGGACGCAAACGTCGTTGCGGATGGCTTGATCTTCCTCTTCTAAAATACTCAGTAAAAGCGTCGAACCTCACTTCGCTTGCATTAACAAAACTCGACATCCTTTGCGTTGTTGATGAATTAAAAGTGTGTGTAGCTTACGAGTACGAAGGAAAAACAATCGATATCGCTTATCCTGGAATTGATCTGTATAAAGCAAAACCAGTTTATAAAACACTGAAGCCTTTTAAAGATGATTTCACAAACAAAACTAATGATAATCTTTCTCCAGAACTGAACGCTTATATCAAAGAAATCGAAACGTTCTTAGGTATCCCGGTTGGGATCATTGCTTTTGGTCCAGAAAGAAAAGAAATCATTTTCCGTAAAAAATATTTTTAATGATCATTCGTCTAGCGACTCTTGAAGATGTACCGGCATTAGTCACCCATGAGATAGAACACATGGGTGAGCCGGCCTTCAATGGATTACCCGCTCACCCCTTTCCCGCTGATCACGTCTGGGATATTGCCCGCAAATTAAGTGAAAAAGAAAAATCAATTCCTCTTGCTGTGACCGAAGTTGGATGGCAGCGCTGCTTTATGATGATGGATGGGGAAAAAATTGTAGGTCATCTCAACTTAAAAAATTTATTTCTGGGAACACTCCATCGCGCTCAACTAGGTATGGGTTTAAATAGTGCTTATCGTGGACGCGGACTTGGAAAACAACTTCTCACTGAAGCCATCGCTTGGGCAAAAACAGAACCCACACTTCACTGGATGGATCTCAATGTGTTCGCTCACAATACTCCGGCCCGCAAACTTTATGCTTCAGCAGGATTCATCGAGCAGTATAACTTCGAAGATAAAATCCGAGTGAACGGATTGTCTATTGACGATATTTACATGACGTTGAATCTAAAAAGATAGTCTGTTAGCCTAATATTATGAAAACAATTTTCGCATTGATGGTCATGATGACCTCGCTCTCTTCGTTGTCGCAAGAACTTCCAGTTGCTTCTTACCCTGTTGATGAAGTTCGCGTTTATAAAACAAAACATCGCATGCAAATGCTCGCTGACGGAAAAGTCATGAAGACTTATAAAGTTATGCTTGGCCGCGGTGGTATGGATCCTAAAAGAAAAGAGGGTGACAACCTCGTTCCAGAAGGAAACTACATTCTTGATTTTAGAAATCCCAATTCTAAATTCTATAAATCAATTCACATCTCTTACCCGAATGCGGAAGACATTGAACGCGCCCGTCGTGAAGGTGTAAATCCAGGCGGCGATATTTTCGTTCATGGAATGCCAAATAATCTTGTTGAGATTGATGATGTTCTTCGCGATTTAGGTTTAGAAGGTATTGATCAGGAAACAGTTGATACTTGGTTCCCGCGTATTGATTGGACAGCAGGTTGTGTCGCAGTAAAGAATGACGAAATGGAAGAGATCTGGCAAAACGTAAAAGTGCCAACTCCTATTTCGATCTTTCATTAATGGACAAACAAAAACTAAATACAGAAAAAACATGTGGCGAACAAGCAGCTCTTCTCTCTCTCATCGAAATGGGATTGGGAAGTCTATTGCACAGTTTTAAAATTCCTCTTTCAGGTCAGTTTCTTTCTTTGAATCAAATTGCATTCATGACGTATACGACGAAAAAAAGTCAATCGCGTGAAGTGGCTTTGCAGATTTCATTGATTGCTTCATTGTTAAAAAGTTTATCGCCTGCCGGGAAAAAACTCACGCCTATGCTTGCGATTCTCGCCCAAGGTTTTTTCTATTCTCTTGGTGTAACAATCTTTGGTGTTAACATTTTAGGAATTTTAGTTGGATCAGTTCTCAGTTCACTTTGGGCCTTCGTTCAACCACTTCTGATTCTATGGATTCTTTTTGGCGAGGGACTCTTAGGTGTGGCCCAACATTTTACAAAAGAACTTTCAAAAATTTTATCGTTCGATCTTTCTCAACTCTGGCCGTTGGTGGCCATTTTTATTTTTGTAAAAGTGCTCGCTGCACTTTTGGTGGCGATCGGTGTTCTGAAGATGAAGGACGAAACTTTCGAACAGTGGCAAAACAAACTGCTCGGACAGAAACCGCGTGAAAAAAAGATTGCATCGAAAAATTCTTCACCTGTCATCATGGCGCTGAAGGATCTTTGCACTCCACTCTTTCTCTTTTCTTTCGCTCTAACTGCCGCATTTCTCATGCTGTCACAGTCATCTCATTCACAAATGATCTGGATGTTATTTCGCCCACTCGCTGTCGGATTCATTCTCTTTTTTATTGTCAGAGTTTATCCACTACATAATATTGCTGATTTTTTTGAAAGAAGAGGCTGGCATCAGTTGGCAGGACATTTCAGAGAAGCGCTTACACTTGTGGAACGTTGGCGCGAGAAATAAGCGGCAATTTCACGACGAATCTTGTATTTTTCGAACCATCATCTAAAAAGATTTCACCATTGTGAGCTTCCACAATTCCTCGCGAGATGGATAGTCCAAGCCCCGTACCTTTCCCAATATCTTTAGTGGTGAAAAAAGGCTGCATGATTTTATTTTTGATGAGATCTGGAATTCCTTCACCGGAATCAGTGACACAAATCCAGACATGCGCACCTTCAATTCGTAAATCAATTTCAACCCAGTTGGGAGTTTTTCCAACGACAGCATCAAAAGAATTATTAAGTAAGTTCATCAGGACTTGTTGAATCTGCACTGGTACACAGAAGAGTTCTACTTCGAGTGCGGAATCGTCAGGATAATGGAAGCGGCGAAGGGCCACATTGTTGTAATAAAATCTCGACTGACACATATCGAGTGTTTCATCTAAGATTTTTCTTACCGGATAAAATTCATAACTATCTTTAGCACCATCGCGAGCAAAGTTGCGAAGTCCTTTAATGATTTTTGAAATGCGATTCACAATGTCTGTGACTTTATCAGCATTCATAACGGCAGCATCAATTAAAGGTGGATCCTGTTTGATTTGATTCTTCATTTGCAAAACGCGGTTGAGAATGACCGTCAGAGGATTATTAATTTCGTGAGCTATACCAGACGCCATTTCACCGAGTGTGGCCATTTTGGCGGCATGAAAGTTCCGGCTTCTTTCTTCTTCTAAACGTGCATGCGCTTCTTTGATTTCCGTTAGGTCGTGCCAAACTACAAGAAGTAGTGATTTCCCAGCGACATCAACAGCATTCAACGTCACTTCAACAGGAAATTCTTCACCTGTAAGTTTGCGATGAACCCATTCAAAGCGGTGATAACCTTCATCACGTGCAATTTGATCCATATGCATTTTTTTGTCCGTAGATCTCATTCCATCAGGTTGGTACTCAGGTGAAAACACAGCAGGATGAAGCGAAAGTAATTGTTCTTTGCTTTTGGCATTGATCATTTTAACCGCAGCAAAATTGCAATCAATGATTCCGTGAGTGTCTAAAAGTAAATGGGCGTCAGTCGATTGATTGAAGAGAATTGTGTATCGTTCTTCAAGCATGATTTTGTCTGTAACATCATCGATGAGCCACGTTTCAACATCATTCGCAAGACTCCCTGTTAAATCAGTAATACGAATGTCGCCATTTTTTTTAACAAAACGAACACGAAAGGGATGAGGAAAATTTTCTTTTTTTGCCTGTAGATATGCTTCTTTGGCGGTGGAAGCCTGATCTTTAAAGTTATAATCAAACCAATTGTCGACTGATAAAATGTCACTGCCTTGAAAACCAGTAAACTCTCTTGCGCGTTTATTTAAGACAATACGATCTTCAATCAAGCAGCAAGCGGCCACTGGAAGATGCTCCATAATGTCTTTATAAACGTTTCGATCCATTCTGATCTCTTACTCTCAAAAGTTGAGCGACAATACTGATTGCAATTTCTGTAGGAGTATTGTTACCAAACTCTTCCCCTATCGGACAATACAGTTTTTCGAGGGCACTATCGGAAATTCCGTTTGTCTTAAGGTCACGCTTTAAAACAGTTGCTTTCGCTCGTGAGCCAATCGCTCCGATGTATGGAAAAGTTTCACGTTTTAAAGCGGCAGTGAGAATCGGCAAATCGAATGCGTGTCCCATTGTCATAGAGATTATAAATGTATCTGGATCAAGAACAGAAATTTTTTCTGCAGGTTCCGGAAGACATTCTTTGATTAAGTAAGGATGATCAGGAAGTTTATCAAGCCATTCTTGTCGTGAATCAAAACACATAAGCGAACATTCAAGACGAATGAGTGTGCGAATCAATTCTTGTCCGACATGTCCCGCACCAAACACTGCAATTTTCCAGCGAGGACCTGAACTTAATCGTTCAAAAAAAAATGAAACAACTCCACCGCATGTCATGCCTACATCTGTCTGCAAATTCCATTCTTGGAAGTCGTTTTGTTTTTCACTTGCTAGCATTTCTTTTGCGTGTGCGATCACTTTCATTTCAACTTTGCCGCCGCCAACTGTTCCGTGAAGAAGACCTTCACTGCTCACTACGATTCTTGCTCCCACTTCTTGAGGAGCACTTCCACGTGTGTGAACGAGTTTTGCAACGACCATGTCTTTATTCATATCGAGCAAGTTCCATCAAAATCGTTTCATGTGTCGCTGGAGATTTGATTGTCGGCAATTCATTTTTACTTCTGAAGCTGAGAGCGTGTTTTACAGCCGTCCACACACTAGCACCTAATAACAGTGGCGGCTCACCAACTGCTTTTGAACGATGAACGTTTTGCAAGTTCTGATGATTTTCCAAAAGCTCAATATTGAACACGCGAGGTGTATCTTGAATGTTTGGAATTTTATAAGTTGTTGGTGAATGCGAAAGAAGTTTTCCGCTTTCATGATAATAAAGTTGTTCCGTCGTTACCCAGCCAGCTCCTTGAACGAATGCGCCTGAAACTTGACCAACATCAATTCCTGGATTGATCGGACGACCAAGATCCATCAATATATCTGTTCGAAGAATTTTTAATTCACCAGTGTCTTCATCGATTTCAACTTCAGAGACAGCGGCACCATTAGTAAAATAGTTGAACGCTTTCCCTGTCATCGTTTTTTTATCAAAACCTAAGCCGGGAGTTTTGAAAAAAGCATATCCAGCAAGCGACACTTGATTGAGATAAGCAATCTTTAAAAGTTCTGCCCACTTCAACGATTTTTTAGTTTTGGTATCAATGACCATTTCGTCGACAAATTCAATGTGATCAAGATTCACACTACGATCGAGTTCCGGCATATCTTTAATGCCATCATAGAGTACGCCAGAATGAATTTGCATGAAGACCCAACGAAGGCGAGCTTTTAAAGCTTCACATGCTTTTAAAACAGCTCCCCCGTTGATATCGGCTCCACTTGAAGCGGCGGTCGGTGATGTATTGTGATTTTTTTCTGTCGATGTCGGCATGACAACAACTCTCTGATGAGGAATACCAAAAGCGTGAGCAGCAATCTGCTGCATTTTTGTGTTCACACCCTGGCCCATTTCAGTAGCACCTGTCGAGACTTGAATGGTTCCGTCGACGTGAATGTTAACGAGCGCATTTCCTTGATTCAAGAATTTCGTTGTGAACGCAATTCCAAATTTACAGCCAGTCATCGAAAGACCACGAAGTTTTCTCGAATTCTTTTTGTTGAATTCTGCAATTTGTTTTCTGCGGGCTTCGTATTCACTGCTTGTATGAAGTTTTGTGAACACTTCATCGAGAACATTTTGTTCAACAATTTGATTGTATGGAGTTACATTGCGAACATCTGTTCCATACAAATTAATTTTACGAACTAAAAATGCATCTTTTTTAAGATAAGTAGCTATATCTTCCAGGATACTTTCAATCAGCATATTTCCTTGCGGACCACCGAATCCACGGAAGGCGGTATTCGAATGCTGATTGGTGCGAACTGCACGTCCTTCAATACGACAAGTTTCTAGAAAATAACTTCCATCGCTGTGGCACATGGCCCTGTCGAGAATAGACGGTGTGAGATCTACGTATGCTCCGCCATTGGCATAAAGTTTTACTTTTAGCCCAAGCAAGCGGCCGTCATTATCAAAACCAACTTCATAAAAGTTTTTGAACGGGTGGCGTTTTCCCGTCACCATCATGTCTTCATCTTTTGTCAGAGCAATGCGAGCTGGGCGATTAAGTTTATGCGCGACTAATCCGGCAAGTGCGGCAAAGTGAGCGGCCTGTGATTCTTTTCCACCGAATCCTCCCCACATGCGTTTTACAATACAAACCACCTGAGAAAAATCTAAGCCGAGTGCGTGAGCCACTACGTGCTGAGTTTCAGTCGGGTGCTGTGAAGATGAATGAACTTCGAGCTGACCATTTTCGAGTGGGTAGACAATACTCGCCTGCGATTCCATGTAGAAATGTTCTTGTCCGCCACACTCAAAAATTCCGCTAAGAACATGAGGAGATGTTGCGAGAACGGCATCCACATCTCCGCGAACAAAAGGATTGGCTTCACAAAGATATGAGTTAGCAGCAATCGCTTCATCAATCGTACTAATGGCTTTTGTCTCTTCGACGTCAACACGAACGAGCTTTTTAGCTTTTAAAAATGCCTGTTCATTTTCACAAGCAAGTAAACAGAGAGGCTCGTCAATATAACCTATTTTGTCTGCGACTAGAATGGGCTGCTCAGAAACAATCGTTCCCCATTTATTGTGGTGAAGATCTTTCGCTGTAAAAGCAGCAATGACACCCGGAACTTTCAGAGCATCATCAAAATGAATCTTCTTAATTGTTCCTGCTGAAACCGGCGTGCCAATTAATCCCACAAAAACTTCATTCTTAAGTTTCATGCGATCGTCGATAAATTGACTGCGTCCACTTACGTGTCCGATGGCCGAATCATGCTGAATACTTTTTCCAACGCTCATGACTTTGCCTCCATCGAAATTTCGCGGGCGAATTTTTTTAGATAATTTTTAGCAACCAACATACGATATTCTTTTGAAGCGCGAAGATCTGATAGTGGTTTAATCAGTTGATCAAGTTGAGC
>CBIHOP010000036.1:0-14517 GCA_966211385.1 uncultured Bacteriovorax sp. | reverse complement strand
ATCCTGATATTCAGCGTTCAAGCTTGTTGGTCCAAGCTTAATCCCTGCACCCACGCGCCATCCGTGCCCATCTTCAAATCTCTCATCGACACCTTGAGAGGCATCCGGATCCACGACAGCATCATAGATGTATCCTCCCCAGAGGCGAATCCCCAATGCTGTGGGCATTTGTAATCCCAGTACAGGCCCATAGTTCCAGGCCTTGGCATCAGTATCCTGATTAAGTGTTTTGTCTTCAAATTTCGGCATTGAATAGCGGCCATCGGCCCCAATAAAAAGCGAATCAAGAATATGAAAACCGAGACGAAGACCTGCTCCAAATCCATTAAGATCAGTTTCATCATTACTAAAAGGAGCGGGAAAGTTGAGATCTCCTTCTCCTTTTTCATAGGTCACCATGGGTTCGAGAAAAAATCCGCCGGTATCGGCAAAACTAAAACCGGGTACTAACAAGAGCGCGCACGCTCCGACTATCGTTTTTTTCATAGAAGTTCTCCTTAACATTAATCAACTGCATCCTCGACTTTATCAGCGCCGGATTTAATCGCATTTCCAGCTCTTTTTGCGGCACACTTCATTTTTCCATTCGTCCATTCACAAGTTTTATTTTCGAGATTTCGTTTTGTTTTATTTAAAGCACGTTTTGAATCATTCACTCCTTCCCTAGAGCGCTCTTGCCATTCAACTGATGAAGCTGGCGTTCTTTTTTTAATATCAACATTTGTTGATTCAGAGTAGGCCATGTTGATTCTGAAAATATTAAGAAGAAGAGCGAACATAAAGATGAGAAGAAATTTCGCTTGCAGCGATTTTAACATGAGAAACTCCTGGTTTTTGAGTCTGCATTAAACTTTAAAAAAAATCTTATGCAGAAGATTCTTTCATGACTCTCTTGCTAAAAAATTGCAGATTCTGTGCCGTTAAAAATGTTGTTGAAGGCCATCCTTTCTATGCAGAGATAACTCTTCGCTCCCGTTGCAGAATTCCCCAAAACCATCAGTACATGGCCTTGAAACAAAACATTAAGAAGTTAGTTTTAATCTGTTTTAGTTTGTCGGACATCTCTGGCACAACTTTTGGATCAAGGCGATTTTAGGTAATGAAAAAAGTCTTTTTTTAAGGAGGAAAAATGAACACACAAATTGCCAAAGGTGCAATGAATGAACTCAAAGGAGAACTCAAACAAACCTGGGCGAAACTCACGGATGACGACATCAATTATCTCGATGGTAACGTTGATGAAATAATCGGAAAAGTTCAACGCGCCTATGGATTTACACGTGAGCGCGCGCAAGAAGAATTCAATCGTTTTAAAAAATCACATGCAAATTATTTTCGCGATGAACGCGAGATGAACACCAAGGAGTCAAAAATGGCAACTTCATTTAATAGTTCGGTGAACCCACCTTCAATGAGCAGTATTAAAAATCGCACATCGCAGTTTGCTTCAGATATCGGCGACAGCGAATACATGGAACCAAGTGAGTACATGAACAAAGTGAGAGAGTTTGGATCAGTGGCCATGGAAAAAAGCACTGAGTTCGTAAAAACGTATCCAGGATACACGATCCTTGGGGCCGCGGGAGTTGGATTTCTTCTAGGAGCTTGGTTTTCAAGAAGAAACTAATTCGAATCAAAGAGAAGTATTTATCCTTGGGCCTATTGTGTAATAGGCCCAGCTTAATTTTGGAGGTCCGATGAAATGGCTACTGATAATCTTCTCTCTTTTTTTTAGACCGTTTTCGCGTTCATCTTCACATGACCATTCAAGTCCTGCAGCGGAGATGAAGGAATTTTTTATCGATAATGGTAAAAAAGTTTTACTGGCAATGACTATCACATCATTAGTGTCATCTCTGTTTGTCGCTGGTTTTGTCATCACAATCATTACTTTGAGTGCGCAATATGACCAAAGTGGAAGTTTTGGTTTATCTGCAATGATATTAGGTGGGTTAGGAATGATGGCCCTTTCACTCATCATTGGGTGGATAGTTTTTTCTCCGAGTAGAGATGGAAGATCAGAAGCCCGTGAACGCGAACGTGAAGTTGAAATGCAAAATAGACATGTCAGTCACAATTCTGTGAGCGATGCACTTGTTCTGCTCATTCAGGATTTTGTCAAAGAGCGTGAGTTTAATCGACTCAAGCAAAACAGCATGACGCCTGAAGAAGCTTATTATGGCGGATCTAGAGGAACTTCTGAATATGTAGGCGAACAAGTAGATGAACGAGTCAGACAATAAAAAAATGCAACCTTTACGGTTGCATTTTTTTTATCTTTTTAAATTTTTATCAGGCGCGATTTCAGCATATCGCGTTTTTGAATGGCCTGCGATTCTAACCATCCCTTCACGAGATCATATCCTTTCGTTACATTAAGCATAAGCTTAAAATAATCTTTTTGAATAATTTTAAATTGCTTTTTGATCGCATCTTCTCTGCCTTCAAGCGAATCCTCTGGAGCATGTTCTTCATTCATAGGCGGATGTGCTACTGTATGAAGTAATTTTTTCTGTCGCGCATTTTTTTTAGGTATTGTTTTTTTAATTGGCATATCACTCCTCCTTCGCCCAAACTAAAAATTCCCTCTTCAACTGAGCAAAAGCCATGCCTAAGCAAGTTATTCAATTATAATCGACACTTTCACAAAACAGACAAATGTCTACAGTCATTCGTGGTCATTTGCCCGTTAATGCAGTCACTCTCACCTTACAAGTTGTTAATAAATTTTGAATATGTCTTTGGCATGTCTAGTGCAATTCTACTCTCGCAAGTCCGTGTCTTATTTAACAGGAAAATGAAACGATGATGAATTGGCCAGAAGTTAAAGCTGAAGTTTTAAAGAAGTGGAATAAATTGCACGCTGCTGATGTGGAACAAACGAAAGGCAACTCTGAACAATTAAAAAAACTCGTACAAGACCAATATAAAGACACATCACGTTTTGATTCTGATTTCAAAGCAATCTGTGAAAAGTGCTCAGCTCCTTTTCGATCATCAAATATGACAGATGGCTGGAAAAAAGGATCCGGAATGGATGTTGGATCTCAAGGTGCAAAAACTTCTACTGAAGGCGCCGAGAATCCAGGTACTGATTCAACCTGGTGATACAATGGAGTCGACACTAATTCTGAGTCGAGCGACATTCATCCAGGTCAACAAGTAAATACTAAAGAATTTATGCAATCAAATGATCCTATAATATCTGATCGTTCCTACAGTGAAGCTCCCGATGAATTCAGTCCTAATCAAAGTCCACGCAGTTATGCAACGGATATCCCCCTAGGAGGAAGCCAGTCTTCCTCTGCAAAAAATTCTTCAGCTCACAATGCTGTCTTTAATTCATTCGAGGATCATTCTAGGAGCACTAAGAAGCTGTAAGTTTCTTTTTTAGAAATTCACAGTCTTGTTGAAGCACCACCCTAGCGGTGGTGCTTTAATTTTTGGGGTAAAATTCCAATCTTGTTTAAGTAGATATTAAGTGCTTGCTGGAAAATGTCACTGGCCCAAGCTTTGCTCTTTTAAAGAGTAAAGTTTAGGCCGGAGGTTAATATGACAGGCACAAGCATTGACGATAAATTTAACATCGTAGACATACTTTTAATGGATCACCGCTACCTCAAAAAATGCATTGAAGTTCTAAAAGACGAAAATGAAAGCGATGAAGAGAAACTTTTTTTTGGAAAAAGTTTTTTAGATACATTGAAAAAACATTCTCTCGCAGAAAAACAATCCGTTTATAGTCCACTATTAGAAATGAAAGATGTTCATAGCAACATTCTCGAAGGTCAAATTGAACATGGAATCGTAGACGCCAAAGTCGAATGGCTTACACCTAAATTAAACAATGAAAATAAAATTACTGACGAAATTGAAGCCGAGCTAAAAGTGCTCGCAGAATTGGTCGAACATCATTTAAAAGAAGAAGAACATGAGATGATCCCGAAGATTGAAAAAAATTTGGACAGTGAGATTCTCAACGAAATTGGATTCCAATTTTTTAAATTGAGAGGTTTTACTGCAAAAGATCTCGAGGACTATCCAGATCTCCAGGAAGAGGTCACAAAATGGAGTCATGGCCACGAGGCCGTCTCAAGTCAGTTTCTTAATAAAGTTCACCAATATGTAAATGAGACGACTCATTAGTAGGATGAGTCTGGGGAGCGGCCGCGATATTCGTGGCCGCTTTTTATTCGAGGTCATTCATGCAGATTAAAGGACGTAAAGTTAAAAAGAAATACATCGTACTTCTTAGTTTGTTCGCTCTTTTTATGATTGGACGAGCAACACTACCTTCATTCCTTCTAAAAAAGACAAATGAATATTTGGGAAGTTTCTCCCCTACTTATGCGCTCCATCTGGATGATATGGACTTAAGCTTCATTCGAGGTGCTTATGAGTTTGAAGGAGTGAAAGGAACTTTAAAAGATAAATCGAAAAAAGAATTTCTTAGTATTAAAGAGGTTGATGTATCGATTGCTTGGCGTGAAATTTTTAAAGGGCGAATTGTAACAGACATCATTGTCGACGATGTCGATTTTGTTCTTATCAAAGATATAAAAAAATTATCGACACCCAAAAAATCAAGAAGTGAAACAACAGATTTTCTCTTTCCGTTGAAAATCGAAAAAGTTGAACTCAGAAGATCTTCGATTACTCTCGATGAATACAAGTCCATTGATGGAAAAGGAAAAATGAGAATTTCTGATATAAACGGGTATATCACAAATCTACGACCTGAAAATGATATGCCACTCTCCCGATTTGATTTATCGGCGAACGTTCTTAATTCCAGTAAAATTAAAATTGATGGAAGTCTCAACCAACTCCAAAAACCTATGGCCTGGACAGTTGATGGAGAAATGAAGAAGGTCGATCTCCGTCAGTTTAATCCTCTATTGCTTGATAAACTCCCTCTCACATTTACGAAAGGAACAATGGATCTTTACGCTGAAGCACAATCTAAAAATGGTGTGGTACGCGGATATTTAAAACCCTTCATGAATGATTTAGATATTGTTAAAAATGAAGGGGAAGACTTTAAAGGTGTGAAACATTTTGGAGTCGAGATACTAACGGCCGTAGGTAATTTTATTCTGAGAGACGAATCAAAAAGTCGCAGTGTCGCAACCGTCGTAAACTTTACATACGATAAAAAATTCGATGTGCAAGTTGGTGATGCTGTAAAAAAAGCAATCAAACATGGAACAGCTGACAAAGAAGATGAGGATGAACAACAGGATATCATTAAACGAGGTATCGAAGGCCGATATGGCGAAGTAGGAGGATCAGATGTCGAAGCTGAATAACTCTCTCACTCTTTTTCTTACCTTATTGGGTGTGATTGCATTGTATGCATGTTCACCGGATTCTCCCAGTAAACCCACTCCGGGTCCTAAACCCCCGGTAGTGACAGAAGGTGCACGTTAGATATACCGTTTGACTGTTTTTAAGAGCGTATTCAATTCAACAGGCTTCACTAAAATATCTGAATAAAGTGAAGAATCTGTTGAGCGTTTCACATCGTCAGGTGCAGCCGAGATCATCACCACTGGACATTTGTGACTTTTTCTACTCAGAAATTCATTCCCTTTCATCTCGCCCATATGAAAATCAAGAACGATAAGATCTGGTGGATAGAAAGTATGTTCAAGATCATTGAGAGCAAGTTCACCACTATCAAAGGCGAGAACGCGGTAGCCCTCTTTTTCAAGCGCCCATTAAATGACTTCCCGAAGATCATGATCATCATCAACAAGATAAACCGTTTTGATAATATCTTTTCTCGGTGGCAAGTCAGGTGTGAAATCTTCCCCATCATCACGAACTGGAGGTATTTTGAAACTGAACGTTGCCCCTTTTCCTTCGGCGCTTGACGCTTCTATGAGTCCACCGTGAGCTTCGACAATAGATTTGCAGATGAAAAGACCAAGCCCATTTCCTGTTCCACCTGTCCAATATTTTTCAAAAATGCTCGTAAGATCTTCAGGATGAATGCCCGGACCATTATCACTAACAGCAAAATGTGTTTCACCATTTTCCGTTTCTCTTAATTCGATAACAATTTCTCCCTCATGAGGAGCAAACTTCATGGCATTGGAAAGAATATTCGAGAGAACCTGATGGATACGTTCTTTATCAAGATAAGTATTCATCTTTTTCTGGAAGACACTTTTTTTGATGGAAAGATTTTTTTCCTGAATAAGCGGTTTAAAAGAATCCAGAACATCATTGATAATGATGAGTGGATTGTGAGGACTTTTACGGATCGTAAATGTTTCCCCTACATTTTCTTCGTAAGGATTATTGTGTTCGAGCAAATCAGAAACTAAAACTTTTAATCGATCTACAGTTCTTAAAATTCGCTGAGATTGCGAGCGTAAATCGCGCATGACTTCAGGGCCTGGCTCTTTTTGCGAAAGTAGATCCAACAATTGTGCGTCTAACTGGATTGCGGCGAGTGGATTTTTAATATCGTGGTAGACGATGGCGAGCATCTCTTCTTTTGCGGCCATTGCTCGTTTGGCAATTGTTCGTGAGCGGGCCTCTTGCTCATGGACTGCAAGTTCACGCAGAGACCTTTTAACAACTGGACCTAATCTCTCAAGTCTGGATTTGTTCACGAAATCCTGCACGCCTGCTTTCATCATTTCCACAACACTTTCTTCACCGACAACATCGGCGACAACAATGAAAGGTAAATACTTCGAAGTGACTCGAACGATCTTCAGGGCCTCGAGAGGACAAAAAGAGGCCAGGTCATAATCGGCAATAACCACATTCCACTTTTCATCTTTGAGAGCATTTTCTAATTCTTCTTGAGTGGTAATTCGACGAGCGATAACATCTCTCACCCCACCTTTTTTAAGGTAGTGCAACAGAAGTTGATGATCTGATTCAGAGTCCTCTAAGTTTAAGAGTTTCATTATTACAGTTCGAATATCCTATTTTTCGTCCAAAGTGAAATAAAAAGTTGACCCTTCACCGACGACAGATTCGGCCCAGATCACTCCTCCGTGACGACGGATTATTCGAGCAGTAGTGGCAAGGCCCATCCCCGTTCCCTCAAATTTTTCTTTGGGATGGAGCCGCTGAAATGGTTGAAATAACTTATCATAAAAGCGCATATCGAAGCCCACGCCATTATCTCTAATGAAGTAGGCCCACTGACCATCCTTATGTGTTTTGCCACATTCGATGATCGTGAGATCACGCGTGCTAGTATATTTCCAAGAATTGCTAATGAGGTTTTGAAGGGCCACACGGAATAGGCCTGGGTCGGCCTGAATCATCTCAGACTCAAAATTTTTAAACTGCACTTTGCGATCTGGATTGGGAACCGTGAGCTCTTTTATGAGTTCATCAGCGACAATTGAAATATCAATTTCTTCTTTCTTAAATTCACTGCGAGTAAGACGCGAGAGTTTGATCAAATCATCAATCAGAACGCCCATTTTTTGTACGCCCTGCTTGATGAAATTCAGATAGCGAACGGCTTCGTTATCAAGTTTAGTTCCATAATCATCAATTAAAATTTGGCTGAAACCATCAATCCCTCTGAGCGGTGCCCTTAGATCGTGCGAGATTGAATAATTAACGGCCTCAAGTTCACGGTTCACTGTTTGCAATTCACGTGTTCGCGTATCAATTTGTTCTTCTAATTTATCTGTTGCTTCCGCCAATGAATTGAAAGCATCAGAATAATTTTCCGAAAGTCCTCGCAGTTGAAACAGCGAGAAAGTTGCGAGCAATAGACCAAGAATAAGACCTAGAATGATTGTTCCACTAATCACTATTTTGGATAATTTGTCGGCACGTTCTAATCGCTCGAGTCTATATGAATTTTCCGTTTGCTGAAATTGATCGAATGACTGTCTTATGTCGTCCATAAGAGCTTTGCTCTCTTCAAAGCTTCCAACATTAGGGAGGGTCTTCTCTTCGCGTTTAGAGCGGATCTCAATGGCCGCAGCCGCACTCCATTTTTGGTAGACTTGCTCAATGTGTTCGAGCAGCTCAAGTTGGCCGCGATTATCGGAATTGAGTTTTTTTAAATCGTTTATGACAGGTGTAAGTTCTTTTTTCGATTCGTACCAGGGATTCAGAAAAGTTTCTTTGCCGGTAATCATAAAGCCGCGAAAACCAGATTCTGTATCAATCATTTTTTTTACGGCCAGAGTTGAAAGCGCAAGCATCTGATCGGAGTTTCGCACTTTTTCATTTTGATCGATGAGAAAGGTTATCTGCTGAACAAAAATAATGGAGAGCAAAATCATAAGAGCGATCGGCAGGATCGTCGTTTTGAGAAGAATATTTTTAAAGAGCAGCGGGTTTAAGTGCTGCTTCTCCCGTTCAGTGGGAACAGGAACCCATTTTTTTGCAAAATCGAACATTGCCATCCAATCCCTGGTAATAAAGTTCGTCACTATTGCCAAGCAAAAGGCAGGCCAAGGATAGAACTCAATTGACTTCTTTTTTGGGGAAATCAGGAACAATGACAACCTGCAATTGTGACAATTGACCACACAACAAAAGTCGGTTTTTCAAAAAATTAAAAACTTAAGTGAAGTCCACGTTTTGGTATGGTGCTTGCTCTAAGGCGATGTGAGTTCAACCAGTGGAGACGAAAATACCATGACAACTAATAGCATCATCACAGCTTCTTTAATTCTCGCTATCGCTAACATGAGCGCTCAAACAAATGAGTCACAAGCTTCTGAAGCTGAATCACAAGAATAAATAAAAAAAAAAAATTCCTTTTTCAACTTAGATTAGATTTGAGTTTTAAAAGATGACGAAAAAAAGGGCGATTTAAAAATCGCCCTTTTTATTTTTTAGTGAATTTGTTTTAGATTTTCTTCTACATTAGAACTTAGTTCTTCAATCATGGCCTCTAATTTTTCGCGGTCTTTACTTTTTCCCGCTTGTTCCATGACGATTCCGATTTTACCAATGGCCGGAAAACCAAAAGTCTCACCATTTCCTTTTAGGCGGTGACCGATGTTTACTGCCACATCAAAATCATCTCGCTTCAAACTCTGGCGGAGTTCTTCAATTTCCGTTTTACGACGGTTCAAATACATTAGTCTTTGCGATGTTAGTATTTCCATGGGCCCTTTCTACAATAGTTTCAGATAAAATCAAATACAAACCGTTTTAATTTAATCTCATTATACATTGGAGAAATCTTTAAGATACGCACCTATAATTTTTACAGGTTGTGAATTTTTACAGCTGTCGTTCGCGGGCATTTCTACTGCCAGCATCGACACTGTTTTCACTGGGAAAATCCTCATTAATCTCATCTTCAAATTCATCCGTTTCTACATCAGGATTTTTTTCGTGAAACTCTCTAAAGACTCCATCCAGCTTTTGATCGACCGATTCTTTAGTCTCTCCATACTTTCTTTGAATGAGACCTGCAATCGAGGTCATCTTACCTTTAGTTTCTTCAAGCTCATCATCAGTGAGTTCACCCCAGAGCTTGCGTACACCGCCTTTAACCTCTTTCCAGCGGCCTTTGATGATGTCATCACTCCATGTTCTATTATGGAGAACATCCGGTCTTGATTGATCAAAATTATCCATAGTTGCCTCCTTCCTTGAAGCCAATAGTCTTCCTTTATAAGGAGCACACCGGATGCCAAAAGGAAAAAAAAAGGGCCCTTGAATGGGCCCAATTTTTATACAACTGATTCGATTTCTTTTAATTTTCTATAGAGAGTCTTGCGATCAATGCCCAACTCTTTAGCTGTTTGCTCTTTAGCAAAATTATTTCGTTGAAAAATAAATTCGATGTACTTTTTTGACACATCTTCTAGAGTCATGAGTGAATTGATTGTGAAAAGTGCTCCACCTTCTCCACCACTTGATGCTGTTTGCGTTTCAGACTTCGAATCACTTTCAACTTCTAAGGCCGGCAGATCTTCTACTTGAATTGTATCGCTTACCGAGAGTACAACCGCGCGTTCAATAGCGTTTTCAAGTTCACGAACGTTACCTCTCCAAGGAAGAGCTTCCAGACGTTGAACTGATGCTTTTGAAAAACCTTTAATATGAGCATTGTTGATCGCTGAGAATTTTTTCAAAAAATATTCTGAGAGTGGAATGATATCTTCCTTACGCTCTCTTAAAGGTGGCATATAAATCGGAATAACATTTAAACGGAAATATAAGTCTTCACGAAATCTTCCCGCTTCAACTTCTTTCTTTAAATCTTTGTGAGTGGCACAGATGATTCTTGCCGTGATATCTCGTGGCTGGTTTTCACCAATACGTTTTACTTTTCTCTCTTGTAAAACACGTAGAAGTTTGGCCTGCAATGGAAGAGCGAGATCACCAATTTCATCTAAGAATAAAGTCCCTTTGTTGGCCTCTTCGAATAAACCAATCTTGCTTCCGACTGCACCCGTGAATGCGCCTTTGGCATAACCAAAAAGTTCTGATTCAAGTAGATTCTCAGGGATCGCTGTACAGTTAATGGCGATGAATGGACCATTTTTTCTTTCGCCCAATTCATGAACGGCCTTCGCTACAACTTCCTTACCGGCTCCAGACTCTCCACAAATAATAATGTTTGCTTGAGAAGAGGCCACGCGTTTAGCAAGCTCCATTGCTTTTTTAAATCCAGGTGAGCGACCGATGACACCTTTTAGTCCCATCACATCTTCTTCTTTAAAGAGTGATTTTAAATTTGAGTTTTCAACCTGAACTTGATTCAAGAAGAGCGCTCTTTGAACGGAGATCAAGAGTTGTGGAAAATGGAGTGGCTTTAAAACGAAATCGTAGGCGCCCGTTTCAATGGCCTCAACAGCTGTTTCCACTGATCCTTCGGCCGTCATCAAAATGATCGGTAAGACCTGATCGCTCGCGCGGACGCGTTTGATGAATTCCATCCCGGACATAACCGGGAGCTTGAGATCCGTGATGATAACATCGGCGTGGATCTGTTTTGTTTCAATGCTTGTGAGAGCAACTCTCGCATCTTCAAAAGGACTAACTGTATAGCCTCTTTGATTGAAGAACGTTGTTAAGAGTTCGAGTAATTCCGGATCGTCGTCAATTATAACCAGTGAAGGGGAATTTTTTACTTTCATGGGGTTAATTTACTCGTTGTGTGTTTTTGGGGTTTAAGTCTACATTTCTTGCGAAAACGATAGTGGCAGAAATCCCCAAGTCCTGTCAAGTGATGGTGTAAAAGTGGTATAACCAAGTGAAATCGGAAAAAATTACTTGGCATCACTTATGCTTTTCTGGTGGTTAGCGGTAGCTACGGAGTGGACTACACGAACATGACAAGGAGTTTATTATGTTACGCGCAGCGATTACATTTTTTGTTTTGGGTCTAGTGGCAATGCTCTTCGGGGCCTATGGCATTGCGGGGATTTCAATCGAACTTGGAAAAATCCTGCTCATGGTATTCATCGCCCTTGCCGTTCTCACATTCTTGGTGGGTATCGCACGTGGGGGATCGAATAAGCAGATTCGTTAGACCTTATGATTTTAGACCGGTGGAGATATAGGGACTTCACCGGTCGCCTTAAAAAAACTTTTTTGCACACATGCGAGTAAAGACAAATTAGAGGTGGCAAGAATTTGCCATTTTTAGGGAAATCAAAAAGTATGGTGCTTCTAAGGTAAGAACCCCAGTGCTCAACACACTGGGGTTTTTTATTACTGATATTTTGCAACGATTTTTGTGTGCGCGCCTGAAGCTTTAACCTTCTTCAAACCTTCATTCAATTTATCAACAAGACCTGCTGTTTTAGTTTTCTTTGAAACAAGAAAATAAACATCACCTGAAGAAATTGTCACTGGGTGAACTTCAATTTTATCACTCGCATTCTGCCCTTTTACAAGCGATACACCTGTATATTTATCCATGATGAATCCATCAAGACGGCCAGCTACAACTTTTTTAACATTGAGTTCATCAACGTCAGCACTTCCATCGAACTTCGCTTTCATCGCTTCAACTTCATCACTGTAAAAAGATCCGCGTGTAATTCCAATTTTTGTTCCTGTCTTTCCTAAATCAGCAACAGTTTTGATATCAGCGCCTGCACCTTTTTTCATAAAGAGCGCGTTGATTTCGTTTCTGTATCCATTAGTGAAGTTCGCAAACTTCTCTCTCTCTGCAGACTTCCCTGCTCCCATAACAACATCAACTTCTCCAGCTTCAGCAGAAGACAACTGACGGTTCCATGGCATTTCAACGAAAGTTGCTTTACAGCCAGCTTCTTTAACTACAGCTTCAGTTAACTCAATATCAAGACCAGTTAATTTTCCTGAAGCATCTTTAAATTGGTATGGTTGCCACGGCTCCCAGCTAATTTTAATGTCACAAGCATAACTTGCACTTAAAGATGTCAGCGATACAAGAGTAGCGAGAAAAAGATTTTTCACGTTCATTGAGTCTCTCCGTTTATTGATTTCTTTTATTCTAAACTAAAGAAAAAATTTCTGTAAAAAAAATCACTATGAAAAAATTGTCTTTTTTTTATAATTAGAAGCATTCATAACAGGAGTACCTATGAAAAAGTTAACGTTAGTTTTCGCCCTATTATTATCATTCCAATCACAATCTGCAGAGAAATGGAAAATTACATCTCTTGATTGGCAACCATTCTCAGGAAAAGCTCTTCCAGATGGTGGTGCAGGAATTGCTGTTCTTAAGGAAGCCTTAAAAGCAGAAGGAATTGAACTGGTAGTTGAATTTTATCCGTGGACAAGAGCTCTTGAAACGGCAAAAGATGCTTCTTATGTTGGTTACTATCCAGCATGGCCGGAAGATGTTGTTGCAGGATTCACAAAATCTGATGTTATCTTCAAATCACCTGTTGGATTTGCGGAAAATAAATCAAAGCCACTTACGTGGACAAAGCTTGAAGATCTAAAAGGTAAATCAATTGGAACAGTTCAGGACTATGGTAACACTCCAGAGTTCAACGCTCTCGTAAAAGCCGGAACTATTAAAGCTGAAGTTTCTACAGATGATTTAACAAACGTTAAAAAAGTGGCGGCAGGAAGAATTGATGGTGCCTTTATCGACCTCAACAACCTGGACTACTTTTTAAAAAACGATGCTAAAGATATAGCTGGTAAAGTGCAGGCCAATGCTAAAATGATCGACACAAAAGATCTGGTACTTGCCATCAATACAAAGTTCGCTAATAAAAATGCGGCAGAAATTATTAAGCGTGCAATCTCGAAAGTTAATGCTGAAAAAATTATTCAGGATTACAAAGCAAAACACCTAAAATAAATCTGAAAAGAATTTATTCAATTGTGGGGACCCTGGTTGGGTCCCTTTTTTTTCCGACCTAAACACTTTTTACTTTCATAACACTAAATTGTGCTTAAATTTTTCTAATTAGTGTCGAATAAGATTTCAATAAAATAGATTTTTTCCCGTAGTCGGAGTTAAAAAGTGAAAAAGATGAAATGGTCTTTGATTTTCAAATTGATGACTTGGATTAACATTCTCTCTGTCCTTATCATTGTAGGACTTTCTTTCACCATTATGACAAAGATGATGGATGGCACAGAAAAGATGGTTGTTTCTGAGATGGAGAATCTTGCAAACTCTGTGAAGCTCACCTCAGCTGATTATGTGTGGAACTTAAACAACGATGTTTTGAAATCGATTTCAAATCAACTTCTCGATAATAAAAGTATTGAGTCTGTGTCGTTCTTAGATACTAAAAATGTCGTGATCACTAAGGCAGAAAAAAAGGCCGGCGAAGCAACTGATCTCAAATCGCAAAGAAAAATAAAACTTCCGATCATCTATGGTGCTGATAAACAGACTATTGGACATATTGAAGTCGCTTACAATCTCTCTAAAGTTCAAGATGTAAAAAAACAATTTTTAACAATTACATTTATCGGAATCATTGCGGCCCAAATCATCATGGGCCTCTTCCTGTACTTTGTCCTAAGAAGCACGACAAACAAATTAGGATTTATTGCTGAAAAATTAAGAGGTGTCTCGCAGAAGAACCAAGCATCATCAGAAGAAGTAAAAACGATTTCTGAAGAAGTTTCTTCTTCAACGCAGGAACAGGCCGCTTCCATTCAGGAAACAGTGACTACGCTCGATCAAATTACCCAAATGGTAAACACATCAGTTGATAGCGCTCAAAGTTCCTCTGTAAAGGCCGAAGAATCGCATTCAATCGCGACTGAAGGTAAAGGTGTCGTAAAAGAAATGATTCACTCGATGGAACAAATCGACAAATCAAATAAAGACATCATGGAAGAAATTAAACGCAGTAACGAGCGTATTTCGAGCATCGTTAAGGTTATCAACGAAATTTCACAAAAGACCACAGTCATCAACGATATCGTATTCCAAACTAAATTGTTGTCATTCAACGCCTCGGTAGAAGCCGCTCGCGCTGGTGAACACGGTAAGGGATTCGCCGTTGTTGCGGAAGAGGTTGGTAACCTTGCTCAAATGTCTGGTAAGGCCTCGAATGAAATTTCTCAAATCCTTGATGAAAGTATTAAAACGGTAAA
>CBIHOP010000035.1:0-14881 GCA_966211385.1 uncultured Bacteriovorax sp. | reverse complement strand
TCATTACATTGGGAGTAGGTATCTCCATGTTATGGGGTGCCATGATTATTCGTGAAGAACAATTAGGTGCCTCAACACTCATTCTCTTTTCGGGTTTCATTTTTCTCTTTATGGAACCTATGAGTTATCTTTCATGGATCGGAGTTGTTGTTTCACGTTCATCGGCATCGTGGACTCGCTTGAAAGATCTCAACACCACACTATCAACTGCAATTGAAAACGAACAAAAGCTTTCATCATTAAATGCGCATCAGTCAGGCCACACCTATCGTTTACCTTTTTGGGAAAAAGAACTGCCATTTACGATTCGTGAAGGTGAGTGGAATGTTATTGTTGCAAAAACTGGTCACGGCAAGAGCGAAATTCTTTTAAAACTGGCCGAAGTTCTGCGCCTGAAAGGTTTAAGTATTTCCCTAGTGGCACAAGATCCCTATATCTACAATGATTCAATTGAACGAAATATTTTCTTAGGAAAACAAGCGACACTAGATGAACTGGAACAGGCCAAAAGACTCCTCAAAATTCTTGGTCTCGATTATTTAGAGCCGCGCCTGGATGTTCTTCTAACAATGGAAGTAGGGGAAAATGGAAAACGACTCTCAGGTGGCCAATCAAAACGTCTAGCACTAATAAGAAGTTTAATGAGTGGCGCTCCCATTCTGATTTGGGATGATCCATTTTCATCAGTTGACCTCATTCTAGAAAAAGAAATCATTACCGAACTTCGCTCTCAAGGCATTCTTAAAAAGAAAACAATAATTCTCACGAGCCATCGCCTCTCAACTGTAAAAAATTCGGATTATGTTCTTTATATTGATAAAGAGCTCGGAATAGTTGAAGAAGGTGAGACTGCTAAACTCTTAACTGCAAAAAGTAAAACATATGAATATTTCCAGCAACAAATGGTTTAAATTTTTCGTTTTCAAAGGTTCGCGGTTTATTTTAACCGTCGTTGTCCTCTGTTTAATTGTTTCGGCGATTTTAGGAACAATCACGCCACGACTTATAACTGATCTGGCAGCATCTTACTCTGATCAATTAAAATTCGAAGCTGCGATTTATGCACTTCTCTTTAATTTTGTTGGAGTCTATGTCAATCGTGTTATCTATCAACTGGCCGTCAATAAATACGTTAGAATGCTCATTCAATTTGCCCGCACTGAGACTTATGGTCGCTGGCTTTCTTCGCACGAGCTGGATAGTGACAAGTATCCTCAAGGTGAAGTTCTCTCCCGAATTATGTCCGATACTGAGGCCATCCGTGATTTGATTGCCTCTGGCTCATTTGCGATCTTTATTGACTTGAGCTTTGTTGTCTCATGCCTAATTGGTTTTATATCACTTCAAAAGTTCACAGGATTTTTTATTGCCGGTACAGAAGTCATCGCCACAGTTCTCCTCATCTGGGGAAGTCAACTCATGCGCGATCAGTTTATGAAACTTCGTAATTCACAGGCGAAAGTCAATCGGGTGACGGCCAACGTTCTCGGCGGATTTCACCAAATGTATTACACACGCCATGATCAATATGCTTCAACAAAATCGGCAGAAGCCTTTGATGATTTTCTGGAAAAACAAAATCAAGTTAACACCATGGATGCCGCTTATTACGCTCTTGCTGAATCGCTGTATCCTATTCTCCTGGCACTCGTTATTTTTATTTTTCCTTATTCCGGACTTACCGAAGCCGCCCTCATTTTTGCCATTGTAGACCTCATCCAGAGATCTATTAATCCCATCAAAGAAATTTCAGGAAAAATTGCAAACATCCAAAGAGCAGCAACCGGTATAGATCGCATTCAGCATTTTCTTAACGATATTCCTGTGAAAGTTGATGTACGCCAAATGGATGTACTAGAAGGTGAAACGCGCTCGCAATTGGTACGTTACCAAGTTGACCTCCCTTATTTTTCTTATCCAAAGAGAAAGGGACAAACAGATGATGAGAAAGTTCCTTTTTCTCTTCACGACATTAAATTCGAAGGCGCTCCTGGAGAACTCATTGGCATTGTAGGTTTATCCGGATCAGGAAAATCGACTTTGCTCAATATACTTGCTGGAAATATTCTGGCACCGAAAGCGAATGTTGAGCTCCACATGAAAAAGGCTTCTTCTGATTACACTTTACATATTCAGGATATGGATGAGTACAGAAGAGAAATCAGTATTGTTTCTCAAGAGTCGCATCTTTTTTCTGAATCACTTCTCTTTAACATTACGTTAAAACGCGATTGTAATCCGGATGAAGTGGCCCACTTTGAAGCGGCCTGGAAAAAGCTGGAAGAATCAATTCCCTATTTAAAGACGCTTAATCTTAAAACACATGAAAAAATTCACCCTCAATTGCTCTCACTTGGACAGAGACAATTACTTGCAGGCGTCAGGGCCTGTTACCTAAAAAAGAACGTCGTGTTTTTTGATGAGATTTCTTCCGCGCTTGATTCTGAGCTCGAACTGGCACTCAGAGAATGTATACTTCTCATTCAGGAAGTTTCACTTACTATTATTGTTGCTCACAGAGTGGAAACGATTGTGAATGCCCACAAAATTCTAGTCATGGAGAAAGGCCGACTCTTGCACTCGGGCAAACATCATGAGTTATTAAAAGAATCGAGCGTCTATCAAGAATTCATTCGTCAACTATCGCATTCTTGAAAATTATTAGATATTCTAATTCCAATAAAAATCTAGAGGTGCTTTATGAAAAAATTCTTTTCGCTTAAGAGTTACTCGTTCACGGCATTGATGACTGTCTTAGTTCTCATCGCTTGCCAAAAAACTGTAGAATCAAAACCTAATTACATTTTTAAACCGGCGCCTAGCCAAGATGTAGTTGCATCTATCAACGGTGAACCAATCCTTGAAAAAGATTTCCGCCAGGGAATTGAAGGGGAGATTTATGAAGCTGAAATGAAGGTGTATGAAATTAAATTCAATCGTCTTCAAAGTATGATCATGGATAAACTCATGTCACAAGATCCAAACAAGAAGGATCTGACAAATGAACAATTTATCGATCAATACATTGCTAAGGGTGTAAAAGTTTCTGATGCGGACGTTGAAAAATTCATTAAGGATCGCCAGATTCCTAAGGAACAAGTTAATCCAGAAATTAAATCACGAATTGTAGATTACCTCACAATGGAAGCTAAGAAAAAGGCAATGGATAAATGGATTGCTGATAAAACTAAAAAAGCTCCAGTTGAAGTTTATATCAACAAGCCACAACTTCCTGTCTTTGATGTAAAAGTAGGAGATGCTCCTTTTAAAGGTGGAGCAGATGCAAAAGTTACGATCGTAGAATTTTCTGACTTTCAATGTCCATTCTGTTCAAAAGGGGCCCAAATCCTGAGCGAGATTGAAAAGAAGTATGGAAAAAAAGTAAAAATCGTATTTAAAAACTATCCGCTTCCATTCCATGCTCAAGCGAAGCCAGCGGCCAATGCAGCTCTTTGTGCTCATGAGCAAGACGCTAAAAGCTTCTGGAAAATGCACGACGCTCTTTTCGCCGATCAAACTAAACTTGATCCAGAAAACCTAAAAGCTACAGCGAAAAAATTAGGCCTAAAAGCAGACGCTTTCAATGCTTGCGTTGATGGCAATAAGCATATGGCAAAGGTTGAAGCTGATATGGCAGAAGGAACAGCGCTTGAAGTTTTCTCTGAAATCATCGACGAAGAACTAGCTAAGTAATTATTTCCGATCATTTTAGGAGGGCATAGGAAACTAATGCCCTCCTCTGTCAAATAACTCCCGCCTCACACTATAATAAACAATAAGGCCTTTACTATCGTTTCGAAGGCACGAGGCAAATAATGGACGTTAGAGACTATTCACAGAAAGTAGATCAAGCAAGAGACCGTTATCGTGAAGCTCAGGAAGACTTACGTGCTTCTTATGAGAAAAATCTCGATGACATGAAAGAAACTTTTGATACTCGCTCTGAAAAGCAGGCCCGCAATTTTAACGAACATAAACTGAAACTCGAAGAACAAAATCTCGTTAATAACGAACTCTATAGCCAGAAAACAAAAGAAGCGATCACTAAAAAGCAAAACGAATTCAAAGAACGCCTCAAAGACAACACGGTTAAATTTGAGCAAGAAAGAAATAACGCTAAATTGGATTTCAAAGACAAACTTTCGAATCTAAGTGAGTCGTATAAAAAAAGCACTGAAGAAAATAATCGCTTCAATGATCAAACAAAAAAGATCATGGGAGAAAGATATAAGGCGGCCAACGAACGCTATAAAAATGAGTTCAACGAACAAATTTCAAATTTAGAAGAAAAATCGAAGCGACTTGATAATGAAGGTAGAGATAAAGATCGTGAAGAACGTGTCTCTCTCGCTAAAGATTACAGTGATAAATTGGAAAATGTTCGTCTAAGTAATAATGAACAAAAATTCAAAGAAGTTTCTAGACTTCGCGGTGATATCGAAAACCTAAGAACGACTTTTGATCGTGAAAGAGCAATGCAAACTGATAGACAGGAAGAGCGCGTTGCTGAAATGTTAAAAAATAAAACGAAAGAAAGTGATGACGTTCACCATAATTTTTCTAATCTTCAGGACGATATTCGTCAAAAGAATTTAGCGACTCAAGAAAGAGAAGCGCTTAAGCACAAGCAAGAATCTAAACAGCTTGAAGAAAAATTCAACGAAGATCTTCGCAACATTCAGCGTGTTCATACCCAAAAAGTAAAAGGTGGAACACAAGCAGATACACTTTCTGATGAACTAAGACAGACGAAAACATCTTATGAAAATCGTCTGGACACTGCTCGAAAAGAACTCGCTAACACTCATCAGGCCAATACAGCGAAAGAAAACCTCATCGATAAAAATTATCGTGAAAAATTAAAAGACATGAAAGCTGATCATGTCGATAAGCTTGAAAAGAAAGAGCAGGCGGCAACAGATACGTTAAAGAAAACGGTCTATGAATTAAGAGATAAAAATAACTCTATTGTCGACCGTTATAAGGGTGAAATTGCATCAACTCGCGCTGAAGCTGATAGTAAGTTCTCGGCGGCAGATGAGAAAAATTCAGCTCGATTCAAAGAGCAACGTATTGAGTTTGGAAAAGTCGTCAATACGATGAATGAAAAGAACATGAATACAATTTCTTCTCTAAAAGAAGATTATTCAAAAGATAAATCTGAATCTATTGAACGTTCAAAAAAAGAATTCAATGATGAAAAGGTAAGTCTTAAATCAGAATTTAATCGTCAAATGGGTGTAAAGGAATCCCTTTATGAAAACCGTTTGATGGAAATGGAAAAGAAAACAAATAAAATTATCGAAAATTACGAAAATCGAATCGCTCAGATTGCAAGAAAAGCAGATAAAGAAGTAGAGAAAATTAAGCTAACTGAAGAAGAGAGAAAAACAAAAGAGGCACAAGCTCAGAAAATTGCCTCTGACCGAATGGAAAAGGCCCACAGAACAGAATTACTCCAGTTAAGAGATAAATACGAAACAATGGTGGCCCGTGATCGCATGCAGAGTGAAAAACTCGTCAATAATATCGTACAAAAGTATGAAGATCAGTTAGAACGCGAGCGTACTGAAAGTCAAAAAGTCATGTCTGTTCGTTTAAGTGAAGCTCAGGCACAGTTGGAACGTTTCTATAATAGCTCTGAAATTGAAAAGGAAAATATCCGAGCACAATCAGAAGCTAGAATCGAAAACATGAAACTTGCAATGTCGGCACAAGAACGTTCTAAAAAAGCTTAAATAGTGTTACCCTGATTAGAGACACATTATAGTGGACTAACCTAGGAAGACTATGAGACGCGCTAAAATCGTCGCAACAATTGGACCAGCTACCAGCTCAAAAGAGATGCTTACTCAGCTTATTAATGCTGGAGCAAATGTCTGTCGGATCAATATGAGCCATGGGACCTATGAAGGTCATCAAAACGTTATTAAAAACATCAGAGAAGTTTCTCGTGAAACAGGATATGAAGTCGCTATTCTTGCTGATCTTCAAGGTCCAAAAATTCGCGTGGACAAATTACCTGAGCCACTTAAACTCGAATCAGGATCGATGTGGGTTATCGGTGCAACGAAGGTAAAAGATAAATATCCTCAATATGCAGCTAATTACATTCCTACAATTTATGAAAATCTAGTGGCCGATTGTCACGATGGAGCACGAATACTTTTTGATGATGGCTTAATTATTGCTGAAGCTATTGAGAAAGATGGGGATGTTTACAAGATCAAAATCAAGATTGGCGGTACATTAAAATCTAATAAAGGAATTAACCTTCCTGATTGTGAAGTTTCAGCACCGGCATTCACTGAAAAAGACAAAGAAGATTTGATGTTTGCACTGAAAGCTCAGGTCGATGCAATTGCGCTTTCATTTGTTAGAAAAAGAGAAGACATTACTGCTGTTAAACACCTGCTGCATTCATTGAAAGTTGATGTTCCCATTATTTCAAAAATTGAAAAACCTCAGGCCATCGATAACCTCGATGGAATTCTCGCTGTTACAGATATGATTATGGTTGCTCGTGGAGACATGGGTGTTGAAGTTGGAAATCATCTCGTTCCTGCGATTCAAAAGAAAATAATCGCTGCTTGTAATGCCCGTGGTATTCCGGTTATCACCGCCACACAAATGTTAGAAAGTATGACTGAGAATCCAACTCCCACAAGAGCGGAGGCTTCAGATGTCGCCAATGCCATTTGGGATGGAACAGATGCAGTTATGCTATCGGGTGAAACAGCTTCTGGAAAATATCCAATTGAAACTATAAAGATGATGTCTGATATCGTGATGGAAGCAGAAAAAACTCCAAAAGAAAGGCCACTTTTAAGACTTCAGGATTTGTCGAGTGTAACGGCTTCGATCATGGTTGCTGCTTCGATGATCGCTGAAAAAATTAAGGCAAAAAGAATTATCTCAATTACTGAATCTGGAACATCTTGTTTACGTATCTCTCAATTCAGACCTATTGTAAGTGTTCTAGGTATTACAAACTCAGTTAGAGTTGCTCGTAAAATGTGCCTCTACTGGGGTGTTTCTCCCTTTCTGGTGACAGATCAAGAACATGAAAGCCCGGACTTCATGAAGAACGTATTAAACGAAGTACGTGATCGTTTAAAACTTCAAAATGGGGATAAGCTTGTTCTTACAAAAGGCGATGGTAAATTCTTCGCTCAGGGAAGTGCAAACTCCGTTAAAGTTGAAATGATCAAAGATAAACCAAAAGTTAAAGGTGGATCACAGGGCCTGGAAGAGGCAAGCGACGATAAGAAAAAAATCCTGCTTGATACAACAATCTGTGGATCTTGTCAGGCATGTGTGACTGTTTGTCCACATGACATTTGGGCCATCGATGATGAAAAAAATACTTTCATTCAAAAGGCCAATGTCGGTCAGTGTACGATGGACAATGCTTGTGTAGAAAAATGTCCAACAGGCGCTATCGAGATTATTCCTAAATCCTTCTAATGAATTGGGAAAAGCTGCTCAAAGATTTTAATATTCTCGAATTCGGATACACCGAAGAGTCTCTACCATTATCCAAGCAGCATTATGAAGATTGGATTGCTAAAGATCATCATCTTCCACTAAACTATCTGGCCGATGAAAGAGGTGAGAAAAGGAAAGATATTCGCTCCCACTGGCCAGAGTTTCAATCGGCCATTGTTTTTCTTTTCAACTATCATAGTACTCATCAGGCGCTTAATCATCACTATGGAACACAGTCAAAGTGGAACGGATTAAAACTTGCTTCATATACTCTTGGCTTTGAAGGCTTCGATTATCATCACCAACTAAAAAATAGTCTGGAATTCATTGGCCATAAACTGCGTGAAGAATATGGACTTGATTTCAAACTTGCTTTAGATGTTCATCCGGTATTAGATCGCGATCTTGCCTTTAAATGCGGCCTGGGCTGGTTTGGAAAAAATTCAATGCTCATCAACCGTCATGGTGGAAGCTTTACTATTATTGGATCACTCCTCCTGAATAAAAAACTTTCATTAAGTTCAAAGACTATTGAGACAGACCATTGTGGTCAATGCACTCGTTGTATTGAAAGTTGTCCCACAGATGCCATAGATCCTGTGAGTCGAACAATAAAGGCCCAGGACTGCATCAGTACTTTTACCATTGAACAATTTAAAATCGATACTCCAGTTCCAGAGAAAATGAATCTTACGAAAGGAACAATATTTGGGTGTGACATTTGCCAGGATGTTTGTCCATGGAACAAACGAGTAGATCGATTACATCCACTCTCTGATTGGGCCTGGAACGAAAAACAAAAAGAGATTCTCGATTTTTTTTGCAATCGTCCTGTTGAACAACTGCATTCAGAACTTAAAGAGATGAGTGGGAAATTGTTTGAGAAAAAATTCAAGCAGACCAGTTTCGAGCGAAGTGGAAAGCGTGGGCTTTTAAAAAACCTCACGCTTTATACCAAACAAAAAATTTAGATATTTTTTCTAAGGGCCTCTACAATATCCATTTTAGAAGCGCGTAAAGCCGGAATGAAAGTCGCAATGAAAGTCGTGACTACAGCTAAAGCGCTGGCATAACAAACAGAAGAAACAAGGAAATAAATTTTGATCTGGAATGGAGTAGAAGCGCCGGGCATTTCCGTCATGATCTTCACGCTATCAACAATATTGATGATTGCAACTGATCCAATAATACCAGTGATAATACCGATTATGGCGATCAATGTACTTTCAAGTAGGAATTGACCAATAATTTCTTTTCTCGATTCTCCCAAGGCGCGTAGAGTTCCGATTTCTCCAGTTCTTTCGACAACAGTCATACTGACGGTGTTGAGAATTCCAAGAAACATTAACGAGAGAAGAATACATTCAATGAGTTTATTTTGGACTCCGTAAAACTTATCAACTTGGCGGAAGAGGACAGCAAGATCGCGCCATGATCGTGCCATTAAAGTTGGACTCGTTTTTTCCAAATCAGCATTAATTTTATCGACATTGGCTTCGGCCATCTCGAGTTTTTTAAATTTAAGTACAGCGATATCAACGTTCGGCGTATCCAATAATTCTTGGGTGACGGCAAGAGGCATATAAATGACTTGCGCATCGATCTCGTCGATTCCGGCCGAGAATATGCCTGCTACGGTTAAGTCCATAGCATTCATGACACCGTCAATTGTGTTTGTTAAAATCGTAATGCTGTCACCGGCCCCGATGTTCATTTGTTTAGCGAGCAAGCGGCCAACAACAACATCGCGAGAAGCGGGATCGTTGAAAAATTGTCCTTCTAAAATACGCATACTTTCTTTGAACTGCGGCTCACCTGCAGTATCAACACCAATGACTTTTGCTCCGACTGAAAGATCATTGTTGCTTACAAGACCATAAAAACTCAATCTACCGCTTAATCGCTCAATTTGCGGAAAGCGTTCTTTTAAACCTGCAAGTGAATCAATAAGAAAAAGACGTTCTGTTCTTTCTTCTTTCCCTGGTGACCAATATTTTTTTGGAGCAATTTGCATGTTTCCATATTGATTTTCAGCGGCGATATATTTAAGTGCGGCCAATGAATAACTCGAAAATCCTTGAAACAAAATCATGGCCGAGACTGCACCGGCAATCATCGCGATAGAAAGTAAACTGCGTAAGTGGTGACGTGTAATATTTCGAATGGCGAGTTTAAAACGAATCATCGTGAAACCTCCGCGAAATTATCACTTAAGATAATGCCGTCTGAGATTTTTATCTGACGTTTTGTTTTAGCAATCAAATCCATATCGTGCGAACAAAGCATAACAGTTACCTGAAGATCCTGTTGGAGGTGAGTGAGCAGTTCAAAAACTTCTTCGGATGTTTTTGTATCGAGGTTTGCCGTTGGCTCATCTGCTAGAATGAGTGTCGGATTTTTTACAATAGCACGAGCTAGCGCGACTCTTTGTCTTTGACCGCCAGAAAGTTGGGCCGGACGGCGATGAGTAAAATCTTCAAGGCCCACTTTCTTCAAAGCTTGATACGCTCTTTCGCGACGTTCGTCTTCGTTCACATTAAGAAGCATTAATGGGTATTCAACATTTTCTAAACTGCTCAGCAGTGGAAGAAGATTGAATGATTGAAAAATATAGCCAATATCCTGTGCACGTATGAGCGACAATTCTTTATCATTGAGCGTTTTTATATCACGATTTTTGACAAGAAGAGTTCCTCTTGTTGGAGGATCAATGAGACCTGCAATATTTAAAAGGGTTGTTTTCCCGCTTCCTGATTTTCCAGAAAGTCCGATGAATTCACCTTTATGAATTGAGAGGCTGATGTTTTTCAGGGCGGAAAATTCAACTCCTTCTGAATAGAAGATTTTATGAATATCCTTAAATTGAAAAACAGTTTCTTTCTGAGAATGATTTGTCATCATCTCTCCTTATGTTTACAGTTGAAAGTAATTTTTTATTCCAAAGAAGACGTTGCTGATGTTTTTTATTTTTCCGAAAGTAGAAGCGTTTTCACCCCAGTAATGTTCGGCACCAAATTTCAATTCTAGACTATCTGATACCGGCCAGAGAAGTTGAGATTGTATTCCATGTCCTGACTGTTGGAATTGATGAGTGTAGGAAAGATCAAAAACTTTTTCTTCTCCAAAGTCATAACTAATTCTGGCGATAGCATAACTTTCTTTTTTTGCCCTAAAAGCATTTGAAGAGAGTTGATCAACTGTCGAGTTTGCATAAACCAGTAATGCAGAAAAATTATTATAGGCCGGTGTATCGAAGCTAATAAGGGTATTCATTTCATCGCTTTGTTCGCTTATTAGTGCTGGACCTAAAATTGTGCTTGCGATTGAATTGTATTTTTTATCTTGAGAGAGAACTACGTCTGATCTCAATACGAAATCCTCAAACAGTGTTTTGGCCAATGAGACACCATATGAATGAATGCGATCATGTCTTTCAGCAATAGTGAGCTGAGTAGGAGTGGCTGCGACTAAAGAATAATAAGGATTACGGTCATAATAATCATAATAAAATAAGGCCGCATCGATTCCTGCAATCGTTAAGGATAATTTTCCCCCATATTCATGTTTATCGAACATGTCAGGAGTTTTTTCACGATAAGAAAGAACATCAATTGATGGCAAGAGAGGTTTTGTAAAAATAGAAACAGGAAGTGTTCTGGAAAAACGTGGTTCTGGTGAATAAAGTAGTTGCAGCGAACCGATTGGAAAAAAGAATTTAGTATTGGCGAGGAGAAGAGGATATTTTGATTCACTGGCATCTGAATAGGCCGTAATTGTCTGATCTTTAGGATTGATAAAATCAGCGTAATTAAAACCGAAAGCTTCACCCCATGAGATTTGCTGATAACCTAATTGTAAAACTGCGGACTCACTTTGCCACTTTACAAAGTTTTCTCCGGGATAAACTTCATGCTGATCATTACCTTGCAAAGATGTCGCTGGGCCTAAATCGCTGTAGAGTGATGAAGAAGTCCATCTGGCCTGATTGAGGAATGATAAACTCTCGGAGATCACAGACAGTTGTTCGAATTGAGCATGATGTCTGTGACCGTAATTGTTGCGTGAATCTTTTGTGTAGCGAGAAAGGCGAGTGGATAATTGTCCTCTCAGCTCATATTTTGGAGCTGCATTGGCAGTCGCAGAAAGTAAGCTAAGAACAAGGACAGTTTTTATCAAAATTCCATCCTGTCTTTGTTAAAAAGGCTTTCATTGAATGTTTTAGGCGTATGATTGCTGAAAACTAACGTTGAGAATTTATTTTTTTGAATATAGTCTTTGATAATCATTTTTGTCGAACGATTCATTCCCTGAACTGGTTTGAAGTCAAGAAACTCAGCACTCTTCAGTGCTTTACCTGATAGGGCATAAAAAATAGCAGCAACTGGCTGGTAATCGTTTTTTTCAACAAGATATTCGATTCTTCCGTAGGTTACTTTTTTATTTTTCGCTTTTAACTCAAGCTTATAAAATTCTTTATTTCCCTTTTTCTCTGTAGAGAGAAGAGTAGCATCGTAGTCCTCAGCATAATTTGTACGAGCAATATCTCCGTTGGCCACTTGACCTGTAAGCTTTTGCTCCAATGAAATGCGCAGAGGTTTTTTGATATCAGGTGTGAAAAGCCAGATGTCGTAATCCTTCATTAGAATTTTTCTACCACGCGCTCGTTCAGGTTGAGTTTGAATGGTTAACGAATTGTTAACATCTTTGAAGCTAACTTGATAAACTTCAACTTTATCATCTTGATTCGTAATTGAGACTTCAAATTGATGAGAGACATTTCCTAGCCCTCTTTTTAGATCCGCTTTGCGAACTATTTCATTCGCATCAGGTGTTTCTGAAAAAGCTTGAGAAGTAATAATTGTCGAGAGCAAAAGACTGCTGATTACCTTGAACATGTGACCACCATAGATTAAAAAGTATTACTTCTATTGTAGTCAAAACTCACAGCTTTGCTGAGAATTTTAATGGTCAAAAAAGGCCCATACCTGTCTTTTTTACTCTATTACTTTTTATAGCTTGTTTTGCATTTTGTAGGATCAAATGGAAGTGCAAGGAAGTGATGAAAATTTTCTCCCACTAATCCCCAGCGAATCTTGAAAATCTGGTAGGTCGCAGATAATCCTTCTTCGGTCACCTTGGCCGTACTGAAAGAAATGGATTGAACGGGAGAGTTTTGAGGGTGATGGAATTTGGCTTCACCACCACATCTCATTAGGTCTGAATCTGATTCATGAAACTCACACTTTTCGAGCGGCCAGCTCACAAGAACTTCATAATCAAGACTCGCTAACTCTTTTTCTGCAATATTGACATAGGGAATAGTTGAACGAGTGACAATTCCCTCATACAGAGGAAAATCTGCAGCACCCAAAGCATTTGAGTACTGAACATAGAGTCGGTCTTGTCTGGTGTAAGCAGCAATGGCAACGCGCCCACGATTTCCACTACAGTAAAGATTATATGAAAGGGCATTGGCCGATGAAATTGAAATCAAAAAAGTAATAAGAAGAATGAATCCTTTCATTATGTCTCCCATCAATTGCGAAGTTTTTGCGCTATTTTTTTAGTATCTGCTACAACCCACAATAAGTCACCTGGTCTTAACACGAGGGCAGGGTCTGGGTTCAAAGTTCGAGAACCTTCTCGCTCGATTCCCACGATTAGACCTTCGATACTCTCGCGAATTCCACAATCGCGAATAGTTTTATTGGCAAAAATAGAATTTGAATCAAGTGGAACACATTCCAGTCCAAAACTCGAATGTTCAACTTTTTCAATGTCTTCATCTTTTGCTTCAATTAATAATTTGGCCGCACTTAATTGAGCATCAGTACCGATGAGATAAAACTGATCGTAGGGCATGATAAGAGTTGATCGTCCCGGCGCTACTATTTTTTTTGATCCTCTTTCAATTAAAGCGACTGTTACTCCACATTTCTCTTTCAAATGGGATTCTTGAAGAGTTTTTCCTATAAGTGGAGATTGTGGAGATACTGTAAATTCACTCATACCTGCATCCCAAGGGGCCAGTACAGGTTTGGCCTTTTGTTTTGCGAGTTCTTCTCTTTCTTTAGCATTTAGATTCTCAACAAATCGTTCTTCAATAGAGCGGTAGAAAGGTTCGATCAATTTTCTGAACATGAGAGCTATCAGCAAGAGAATAAGTAACAATGTTATATAAGATGCACGCAATTCAATAAATCGGCTTACGATAAAAACGACAAGCATGACTCCAATAAAAATGCGTACGCCTGTGATCACGAAAAGCATATTTTTAATTCTGACTGCTTTAGAGGAATCAAGAATCGAAATATTCGCTGGTGGCCCGAATATGATGGCCCAAAGAAAGGGAGCAGAGAGTGCGAAAGCGATGAATCCAGTGAACAATGCCATTAGTGAAGAAGAGTTCAATGGAAATATAAATTTTCCATATAAAATTCTGGAGAAGAGAGCAATGGCAACAACGACGGTGGCGTTTAACAGTGTTTTAATACCATAAGATTTCCAAATGAGTTGAAAGAGATTCTCTTTATTTTTTTGAGACATGTTTGCTTCATAAAAGGCCAGTTGATCTTTGAGCCTTTGGGGAAGTTTTCGTTCTAGAAAAAGAAAGAAGGGTTCCGCTAAACGAATGGAATAAGGGGTTGTAAAAGTTGTGATTGCACAGACTGCAACGGCGATAGGATAGAGAAATCCACTCGTCACTTTAAGCGTTAAGCCCAGCGTAGCAATGATAAAGGAAAATTCTCCAATCTGAGCTAAACTCATTCCGGTCATGATTGAATTGCGAAGAGACTGTCCAGAAAGTAAGGCCCCAACAGTAGTTGAAAAAATTTTTCCGAACAACGTGACAAGCGTAATTATGACTACCGCTTGCCAATTTTCTGCAAGCGAAACAGGATTGATGAGCATTCCGACTGAAACAAAAAATACTGCTGAAAAAAGATTCTTAATAGGTTCCAGAAGAACTTCAATATTTTTTCTTTCACGCGTTTCAGCAAGAATAGATCCCATAATGAAGGCACCAAGCGGAGCTGAAAAGCCAACATTCGTAGCAATGATGACCATCAGTAAGCAGAGAGCGAGAGAGACTACAATTGTCGTTTCGCCTGTTAGTTGTTTTCTTATTAAGTTGAGAAGTATCGGAATGACATAAATTCCAACAAGAAACCATATCGTTAAAAAGAAACCAAGTTTGAATGTCGCCGATGCAAGTGCGCCCCCGGAGAGTGTGTTGCTAACTGCTGCGGTCGTTAGAAGAACGAGAAGAAGAATCGCAATCAAATCTTCAACAATTAAAATCCCAAAGACAAAATTGACGAACTTTTTTCCTTTCATCCCAAGTTCATCAAAGGCCCGAACAATAATTGTCGTAGATGAAATGGAAAGAATT
>CBIHOP010000034.1:0-14883 GCA_966211385.1 uncultured Bacteriovorax sp. | reverse complement strand
CATGGAAATGGACCTGGCGTTGGGATCAGAGCATCGGCCGAACTCTCCCAAATTCCTTATAGCTTCGACAACTCTCTTGTCGCTGAAGAAGTTTTTCCATCGGGACAGCTAGACGCTGATCTTCAGCAAGTTGATCTTCGCAAGACAAACAGCTGGCGACTTCGTCTTGGTGAAGTTCAAACACCAGAAATGCTCGAAGTGCAGCTAGTAAATGCAGTGGCCCCTTTTGTTTTATGCAATCGTTTAGTGCACATGATGAGACGAGATTACACAGGAAAAAAACACATTGTGAATGTCACTGCAATGGAAGGGAAATTCTATCGCTTTAAAAAAGAAGATCGTCACCCGCATACGAATATGGCGAAGGCCGCACTCAATATGATGACTCATACTTCTGCGAGTGATTTTGCTAAAGACGGAATCTTTATGAACGCAGTCGATACTGGCTGGGTAACGGATGAAGATCCAGCAGAAATCTCGCAATACAAACAAGCTGTGCATGATTTCCAACCGCCGCTTGATATCGTCGACGGAGCTGCCCGCATTTGCGATCCGTTCATCGATGGCATCAATTCTGGAAAACATTGGTGCGGACAGTTTCTTAAAGATTATAAGCCTATCGACTGGTAGGTCCGAGAGGACCGCACCCCAACTTCTAAATTGAAAACCAATCTTGTTTTGACTCGAGTGCTCAACACTCGGGTCTGTCAAACGGTATAATTCTTACTTTTTCTAACATTAAAATGCGAAATTCCTCATTTCTTCCAATGAGTTACATATTGGTACATCACAAGCAATTCACGGGGCAAATTGGTCGGATAACGCAAATCACGTAGCCCCAGAGCAATGTCCAAATTTGTCCGATTATCCAATTTTGAATTTGTTAGAGGTGTTTTTCATTTTTGGCATAACCCTTGCTCTATGTCCTCGTGTGATTGATGAAAGCGGGACACGCTTCACGACACGAGGAGAAAAAGAAAATGAAGTGGAAACTGGTTTTAGTCTTATGTGCGATTGTCTTCAGCGGAACAGCTGGTGCTTCAATCAATAACATTAGGCCGGATAACACTGCCATTAACAAAAGAGATTTGAACAGAAATGAACTGACAGCGGAAGATCAATCAAATGATAAAGCGTCAGTGGAACTTGCTCGTTCGATTCGTCGTCAAGTTACAAAACAAAACGATCTTTCACTTTACGCTAAAAACGTAAAAATTATCGTGAGAGGATCGGACGTCACATTAAAGGGACCAGTAAAAAATAAAGCTGAAAAAGCAAAATTGGTTTCGATTGCAACATCAATTGCCCCTAATCACCGTCTGCATAATCAGATTGTGGTTACGAAGTAGGAGTTGTTCGTGAACATGATGGACGAGACAAAAAAAGTATCAGTGTTCGGAATCTTCAAAAGCCGAATGTCGACGGAAACTGCCGTTGATCGCTTGAAGATGGCCGGATTTAGAAGTGCAGATATATCCGTCTTGATGCCTGATAAGGACTCAACACGAGAATTTGCCCATGAAAAATCAACCAAAGCTCCTGAAGGAGCAACTGCTGGTGCAAGCACTGGTGTTGTTCTTGGTGGAACGCTTGGTTGGTTGGCAGGTATGGGTGCCCTGGCAATACCAGGAGTCGGTCCCCTTGTAGCAGCAGGTCCTATAATGGCCGCCGTTGCTGGAGCTGGAGTCGGCGGAACAATTGGTGGAATTAGCGGAGCGCTTATTGGTTTAGGCATTCCGGAATATGAGGCCAAGAGATTTGAAGGTCACGTGAAGAATGGTGGAATCCTCCTTTCCATTCACTGTGAATCTGATGAAGCGATTAAAGAAGCAAAATCGCTTTTAGCAAACACTGGAGCACAAGATATTGCCTCGTCCTCAGAAGCGAAGGCATAGGATCTTTGCTCAAAATTGTAAAATCGGTTTTGAGCAAAGATTTTTATAAAGGTTTTAATAAGGTTAATGAAAGTCGAGAGAGTCATGAAAAAAGCAAACGCAGTGACATTCATCAAGAACATCGAAGGAAGAGTTGGTGTTCCGGTATTAATGTACATCTTAGGCGTTCCCGCATTTTTTTGTGCTCTTATTTGGCTCTTTTTTTTTAGAGGCACTTAAACTGTTCAGTTTTTCCATAAAATCCCTTCCAAAAGTTCTTTAGTGAAGTATCACACAATGCTTCAACTATCCCCCGAGTGTGGAAAAGACGAAAATTTATTTTCGACTTTTCCACATCACCTCCTTCTCATGTTAAAATTTCTTCATGAATTTTTTTATAGTTGCTTTCATTTTTATTTTTTCACTGACTTCATTTGCCAAGGATTCTCATGTGAGTTTTCTTCAACAATCAGTAGTAGATTCACTGGTTCAAACCCATCCTGAAAAAAAACAGACGGCCCTCTACGATCAAGCACTCATGATTCTTTACTTTTTATCAGAGGGAAAAAAAGCGGAAGCAGAAAAGCTACTCTTAAAAACATTAAAGTTTCAAAACAGTGACGGTTCATTTCCATTTGTCATCCAACCTGAATCCACACTTGCGGTTTATAAACGAACAGGGGCAAATGCCTGGATTGGATATGCCTCTCTCGCTCTTCTCAATGATTCATCAACAGTAGAAAGAAAAACAATCATCGAAGCCACTCATCGACTGGCGTACTATCTACTCTCTCTGCAAATAACGGATAAAAAAGATTCGCGCTATGGTCTTTTGACCGGTGGATTTGGAAACTATATTTATGAATTAGATGAAAAGAAATCAATAAAGGAAATATTTCTTCAAAAAAATATTAGTTGGATTTCAACAGAACATAATATCGATAGTTATTTTTTCTTCAGAAATTTTTATAGAATGACTAAAGATAATCGGTATAAAGAAGCGGCCCTTCTCATAAAAAAATCATTATTAACAACGATGTGGGATTCACACAAAAAAACTTTTTATCAAGGTCGTGATGAAAAAGAAGTAAATCCTGTTGCTGCATTAGATTGCGCTTCATGGGGCGCCCTCTTTCTCAATGCTATTGGTAAAAAAGAAATGGCCCGCCAGGCATTGCTGTTCGCCGAAAAAAATTTCAAATCTCAAAATGGATTTAAGCCTTATAGCAACAAAGCTCTCTTTGATAGTAGAGTCATCGCCCTATCATTTGCTGATAAGTATCCCGAAAATTCCTGGCAAAACATTGAAGGAGTTTGGCCTGAAGGAACAGCAGGTGCGGCACTTGCCTACTATCGGTTAGGTGATAAAAAACGCGCTGAAGAATTAGCAACCTCGTTAGAAAAATTACGAAATGAAAATGGATCTCTTCCCGACTTTACAACGCAAATTCCCTATGAGTTTTCCGCGGCCCCAAGTATTGCGTCGACAATTTGGCTCGATCAATTGCAAAAAGAAATGAATCAAAAGAATATTCATCTTATATTTTCATTCTAATTTTTTAAAGATATTGTCGCGAGCTATGAATTTCTTTAAATGGATATTCTCATCTCAAAAAGATCCTCTCCCACTGACTGATTCACCTTTGGTCAGCGACTGCAAAACATTCATGGCCACTGGACAAGTGAGTGAGCGATTGCTTGAAAAAATGGCCTTTTTTAAAGAACAAAATTCACAGCTTTCCGATTACGAGTGCATCGAATATCTTCTTGATGCTGAAGAAAGAAGGCGGGAAAATGGCACGCGCTAAAAATCTTGCTCAGACAAATCACCATTCTAAAAAAGCACTGCTCATTTTAGACATGTTGAATACTTTTGATTTTCCTGAAGCAGAAGAGCTTCTTCCAAAAGCAAAAAAAATAGCCCGATCAATTGCACGATATAAAAAAAATTGTCATCAAAAAAAGATCCCCGTCATATACGTCAATGATAATTTCGGGCATTGGAGATCAAACTGGGAAGAACTCTACCAGCAATGTTCATCTGATTCAGCAATAGGAAAAGAAATCGCAAAAGTCCTTCGCCCTGATAAAGAAGATTATTTCGTTCTCAAACCGATGCATTCTGGTTTTTTTCAAACACCGCTGGAATTGCTTTTGAGAGAATTAGAAGTTGAAGAACTAGTTATCACCGGAATCGCCGGTAATATTTGTGTGCTTTTTACCGCACATGATGCTCATATGAGAAAATTCAAAATACATGTCCCCAAGAATTGTATTGCTTCAAATCGTGACAGCGATGATCGATATGTTCTTGAACAATTCAAAAATGTATTGGGATTTAACATTAGTGCAGTCGAGTAATCCTGCGGGGAACTTCAAACATAAAAGTTGATCCTTGATTCAATTCACTCTCAACCCAAATATTTCCCCCATGAGCTCGGACAATTTGTCTGGCAATGAATAATCCGAGACCGAGTCCTGAGACTTCTGAAGCAGGTATAGCTCTTTCAAACCGATCAAAAACTCGTGCCTGATCTTCCGGTGAAATACCAATTCCCTTATCACTCACACATACGCGGATGCGATCCTCTGTTCCTTTTGCATGAATTTCAATGTTTTTTTGATTTCCATATTTCATGGAATTTGTAAGGAGATTAATGAGGACTTGCCCCATTCTCATCCTGTCCCAAGTTCCACTCATCGGTCCTTCGTGGGTAAAAAGAGGGTCTTGATATCCGGCGAGATTAAATTGCGCCCGTAGTGAATCAAGCGTTTCTTTGATTAAATCCTCCATGCTGAATTCACTCACTTCAATATTAAGCTTTCCAGTTTTAAGGCGACTGATATCCAGCATATCTTCAACCAGTCGATTAAGGCCATTTACTTGTTTATCGATCACGGCCATAACATCGTAAATTTTTTCCTTCAAGTTTGCGATGTTCTGCTCTTTATCAAGTCTGCGTCTCAACATCTGAGTCTGCAGTTTAAGAGAAGTCATTGGTGTTTTTAATTCATGGCTAGCAACCGACAAAAACTCATCTCGCATGACAATCGCTTCTTCCAACTCCGATTGGATCAATTTCTGTTCAGTAATATCATTTAAAACGGCAACTCCAGCAACTATGCGCTCACCATTTTTAATGGGAGATGAACTTACATTGATGACAGAGACACGACCATCATCGTGAACGATTCGCAATTCCTCATTTTTGATGATTTCTCCTTTCTCCAATGACCGCGCCAGCGGCCATTCTTCGGAAACGATTTTCTTCCCTTGAGTTGTAAAGGCCTGAGGATCACTACCCAGGATGAGATCGAGCTGATCGTTATGCAAAACAATTTTACCTCGAGGATCAGAAATAATCACACCTTCAGGCATTTGTTTGAGAACGGAATTTAGTCTTCGATTTTCATTCAGGTATTTTTCATGCAAGCGATGACTTTCCATATTCTGAAGATAACTGCGATGAAAAATCCAGAATAGAAGAAGTGTGATTAAGATTCCGCCAAAGGCCACCCAGATATAAGATTGTCTTTGTAAGTTTTCAAAATTGGGAAGTGAATGTGTGTGAAGAATAAAAACTTCTCCTCCAACATTAACTTGTCTAATCATCTTAAAATCAGGAGCGAAATTTCTCATAAGAAAATGAGGCTTGTGATTACCGTCGTAGAGCAAATTATCCAAATCAAAATTATAGCCGTCATAGATTTCTATATCGATTCCATCGTTGTTATCTTTAAACACTGACTCGAAAAGATCATAAGTACGAAAAGGACTTCCCACAAAACCATAGAGGGCATTCTTTTTTTCATCGATAGTGTTTGAAGGAATTCCTGGTCGATAGAGAGGAAGAAACATGAGAAGACCTGGCTGTTTATTTTTTTCTGTTTCTTGAACCAGTGTTAATCGTCTCGTCACACTTGGTTTTCCTGTAAACCATGCTCGCTCCATGGCCTCTCGTCTTTTCGGTTCTGAAAACATATCGTACCCAATTGCTCTTTGGTTACGCCAATCATTAGGTTCGAGATAGACAATGGAGAAATAGTCATTTCGCTTATGAGTGGGCCAGACTTTAAATTTTTTAAGTTCAGATTCTTTTACTTTGAGAGTGAGTGAAAGGCCTTGAATGCCCGGGAAACGGTCGATAAGGGACACATTTCTTACATATTCCGCAAACTGTTTTTGTGTAACATTGGGGTTATTGAGAAGATAGGCCCGCGTTTGATAAAGAACACTTTCATAAAATTCTAATTTGTTTTCGATTTGGGACTGAATGGCTTCAACCTTACTGGTAAAGGCCAGATTCATCTCGCGTTTAACGGCCCAATATTCTCTCATCGTAAAAAGAGTCGTTAAAAGCAAACCAATAGTAAGAACAATCCATTTAGTCATCACTTGATTGGATTTTAATGGACGCAAAATTCTTTTCATCACCCTCCCGAGAAACTCTCAAAACTATATATTTTTCAGCGTATTGCCGTAAATACTCAAAGCAGTCTTAATCTTTTATGCCAAGGTGCGTTTTCGGTAACGAATTGTTTGATAATTTCTCTTTACGATGACAGTTATGTTGATCACTCTTTATGTATGAAAAACATGGTTGTTTTGACTTTTATTCTGGGAACGATTCTCACAAGCACACTTGCACAAGCTCGCGCCCTCTCTGTTACCAGTTTCAATATAAAAATGTTTGATTCAAGCGAAGAGAAACGTCTTTCTGCGATAAAAAATTTTTTAGATGAAAAAGTAAATTCAGATGTCTATGTTTTTGAGGAGATTCTCGACAAACAGGCCATCCTAAGACTCATGGGGAAGGATTTTCAATGTGTCAGTTATGACAGCTCCATGAAAGGTCATCAGTATGTCGTACTCTGCGCACGTACTCCCTTAAAGTTAAAAATTGATACACAAACAGATGATAATTTTTCTCTTGAGGCCGTTGCTATGGGCTCATCAGGTCAACGGCCTGCAGTTCATGCACTCATTCACAATGAAAAAGGACTTCCCATCTTGCGTGTTTTCGGAGTTCATCTAAGTGCATTTCCGGCAAGAACTGATACGAGAATTGATCAGATAAAAATAATTCGAGATCATTTAAAAAAAACTGATCAAAAAATACCAACTGTCATCACAGGTGATTTTAATACTTATCCTTCAACTCTGACGGGCAAGCCACGCTCTGATGTTGAGCTTATTACGGAAATACTAGAGAAAGAAAACGGAGATATGATGTTTGCTCCACATCCTTCGCTTTATACATTCCGTACACCTGAATTCCGTTCGAAGTTCGATCATTTCTGGGTTTCTAAATCATTGCGTATGAAAGGGCCTGTGAAAGTTAGTGGTTGGTGCAATTCTTCTTTAGAAGACAATGACGAGGAAGTTTCAGAATATTATCGTTTAGTGTCTGATCACTGCCCCGTCACTGCTCAATTTGATTTATAGTCCATTTAAAATTTCATTCATTCGAGAATCCCCTTCTGAACAAAGCGGATCTAGCTTGGAAAATGCCTGTCCTAATTCAAACTGCACTTTCGGTTTCAATGATTGAAAACCTTTTGTTGTCTTTTGATCCAGTTCATTTATGAAGTTATGAGATCCATCAATTAGGGGCAATGCGCTCATTTCATGCTTACAGCTGGAATCTTTGATTATTAATGGCATGGGAAGATTAAGTTCGGCACTTAACTCCTGCATCAGTTTACTTTTTCCAAGAACTGGAGTTCCTCCAACAAAAACAATTTCGATCCCTGAGTCTTCAAGTTTGAGTAAAGTCTCATACGGTGAAGGTTGCATTTTACTTTTGCCAACGATGAAAAAATCAGCGAGCTTACCTTTTTCAATCGAACCAATAAGATGCTCCACATGCGCAGCTCGAGCTCCATTGATTGTCGCCATTTTCAAAATTTCACCAGCAGGAATCTGATTGTTGAAATACTTTTTATTGGCCATATCAGCTACTTTTATCTCGTACAACAGAGACTTTGTTCCTGACAAACTCCAATCCGAACCAAGCGCTACGTTCACTTTATTTTTGAGCGCAGTCGGAATGTCAGTTGTTTTTTTATAAAGAAGCAGGTTCGATGTTGGAGACCACGCAATAGATTGTTTGGCAGCCGCTGCTTGTTTAAATTCTTTATCCGTTAATCCTGTGGCATGGATCAATGTCGTTTCAGCACGATTTAACTTTAACGCCGTCAATTCATCCCATTCCGCTCTTGAGACTTCATCAACTCCTTCACCTAAATGGACAAAGAATGTTTTAGTGATGCCTGTTTCAAATTCATTGATGAGTTTTGCACTTGGAGTCTGGGAAAAAGTTTTTGGATCTTGTACTTTTTTCTTTACCCATGCATCTGAGTTAATTGATTGAGCAGTCGTACGAACTTCATCGAATCCATTCCATTTTTCTCTCTCAATATTTCGTGCTCCAGTAGAAGAGCAGGCATCCAACATATCTTCTTGAGAGCGGGCCTTGGATTTTAGCTTTTTATCACCCACGGTATAGGGCGTGAGACCACGGAAGGTTATATCTGATGAAGTGTCATCGAATGAACTTGATCCTTGTAATGAAGTTGTCGCCCCGATAAGTGCCTTGAGCTCGCCGTAGAGAATAACTTCGCAGCGGTGTTGAGCAAGACATTTATCTTTGTCTTCTTCATCTAGTCCGTCGCAATCACTCCACTCGCCATAAACTTTTTTATAAAGTTCTTTTACCCCATTTCGGTAAACAGCTTCTTCCGGCCATTGGTCACGATTTTTATAAGATTTCGTCGTCATCCAAACCGGCATCGTATTGTACTTAATATGATTGTGAGCATCTATCAGTCCGGGGAAAACAAGCACATCTTTGATGAGCGGTTTATCACTAGCGAGAGGTTTTCTCACATCAACTATTTTTCCACTTTTAATAACCATCGAAACGTTCATCCATTTATTTTGGTGAACATCGGCCATTTGTCCTTCGATGATGTATTCTGTTTCAGTGTTAGCAATTGAACGAGTAGCCCCTTCTACGATTCCAGGAGAACCCGCATTTTTCAATGTCCATTCATTTTCTTCCGAAAATCCATCTGTAGGTAAAAAAGAAGTTTCTAAAAAGTGTTGTCCGTTTTTTAGGCTATATTTGCGTTCCAGGTAATAATATTTTCTCTGCTCAATTTTCTTTGCCAATTTTTTTCCGTCCAACTGGCGGATGATGGCCTGATTCTGTTTCGCCGATGCTTGAGGATAAGCAAAACGATCGACCACTGTCATTCCATCCGGAGCATACAGTGTAAGACGATCTTTTGTTCCTAATCCAGAGCTGCTGTCTCCCAATACAGAAGAGTAATATTCTGCGAATGTAAAGAGCATAGGCATGTCTGCTGCCGTAGGTTCCTTGCCATAAGTTTGTTTGAAAGATTGTTTAAATTTTTCGAGATAATAGTCTGGATGAAAGTACTTCCCCACCAAGAGTGCCGTCTTGTTTGGAGGAAGAATATTTTCTTTCACCTGGAAATTAGTCTGGCCCAATTCACCAGCGTTTTTCGCTGGTAAAAATCTGACCAGTGTTCCTAGAAAACCTGGATTACTTGCGGATCCCAAAACTTCATTATCGGTGTCTGGAAAATAGTGGTCATCAAATCTAAATCCAAGCAAGTTTACCGGGCGCTCTCCTACGTTGTGAATTTCAACATATTCTCCGGCATCTACCTGTCTGTTTTTTTGAGTCAGTTTGAATGGAGATTCAGGCATTATTTCGGTAATGGCCAAAGCCGCTTTTGCTCCGAAACTTTCTGCATTACCTTTTTTGTATGCAAAGAGTTTTGTCTTATTAAATAATTCATTTTTCAAAATGCGAGCTAATTTTTCGCCCTTGATGATCACAGTTAATTCATCATTTGAATTTTCTGCAGATTGACTAAAATTATGAGAGCCGAAAATAATTTTTTCTTCATCGATTATGAAAAGCTTATTATGTAACTCTCCCGTTAAAGTCGACTTATAAAGAGGAATTCCTGCGGCATCAAGACGGCTATAAGTTGTTTTCTCATTGATAACTTTGCTGTTGAAGATACCTTCCACTCGCACTTTTTGAATTCGTCCGCCTGCTGCACCTTTAGGATAGAAATAACGGTAAACGCTTTTTACTTCCTCTTTCGGTGTAAGATAATTTACCGGCGTCGCTACCGTTTCTTTTATTTCTTGCGCTATCGCCGTCAGTTCTTTTTCTCCGCCTAGATTTTTCGGTCCTTTCTTTCCTTCTCGCAGAACTGATTTTTTAGCTCCCCCATCTTGCATGAAAACGACACCTTCACTCTCTCCCGGATGAGGCAGTGAAAGAATTGAATGAACATTATAAGGTGAATCGACACTTTCACTCTTGTTGATCAAACTAGAGATGAGCATCTGGTCAGCAATAGCAAAAGATGAAAAAAGAATTTCATTTTTTGCTTCATAAATAGCTTCGACAATTTTTGTTAGGCTTTTTACTTTCGGTGAAAGTATGAATTGAAACTCCATACCGTCAACCGTGACTGTAGGATAATCGACTTTAAAACCTTCATTTTGTTTCGCTGCCATTTCCACATCAGAAAGCGCAGCAATGCTATTAGTATTTCCTTTTCTTAAAGAATAAACGCCTTTTTTATTAACTTTAAACTGTCCATTTAGCTGTTGATCAAAATCAAGCATCAAAATGTTGGCCATTTCAAAGTTTTGAGCAACAATGGCGAGTTCTACATTTTCTACAGCACCATGATTGGTGGGATTAAATGAACCAAACCATGCCTTGGCGAGGTCCTTGCGTTCATAATCGACGATCATGTATTTATTGTGATTAAACATCGTATCGCAACTCACACTCTTATCGTCGATGATTTGAGTTTCAGCATTCTGTCCATTCGCAGTCAGAACTAGCTTGAGTGCATCGAAATATTCTTTGTAGCCTTCTTTACCTGAGTAGCAGAGATCGGTCGTTAGATAGACTTTAACTCCACGCTTTGCTGCCCTCTCGATAGCTGCAAAAATCTCTTTATGATTAAACTGAAAGATACTTAAACGCAGTGAAACTTCGGCCTGATCAATTGTTTTGATCATCTCTTTCACAATCCCAATTTGTCCAGGATTGACGTAAGGAGGAAGATTGAAGACAACTCTCATCTTACCTGCACTATCAAGCTTGTTATCAATAACTTTCTCTTCCGGAAAAACACCTTTTTCTAAAAGTGTTCTTTCACTAGCATCTTGAGCAATGGAACGTTCAGCTTCAGAAAGAGGAAGTGTGTTTTGACAGCTGGATAAAAGAAGCGCCCCTAATAGAAGGAGCGCTTGAGATTTATGCCAATTAATTTTTTTATTCATTTATTTTCCGTTTGGACATGCCCAGTATTGTTTTTTTGCTGGATCATAGTACAGACAATCTCTATTTTTTGTTAAACCACTGAAGATCCCAGGAGCTTTTTTATTTACTTCAGCTCTAAGATTCATGACTTCTGCCCAAGTCAAAGATACGGCTTCACTTACGTGAACCGGATAAGAATTATTTTTTGTTTCAAAAAATTGTTCTGTCATACCTGGTTTCGGACCATCTTTTGTTCTATTCCAATCCCATTGATTTAAAAATTCTTTATAAAAACTTTGGTAGAGTGATTTGTACTTCGGTGTTTTATAGACAACGATATTATCGAATTGGTTTTGTTCAGCAGTTCTAGACAGATTGTACGAACCTGAAAGCAGAACTGTTTTAGCTGGAACTTCGTAATCAACAAGAATAAATTTATGGTGATTTAACAACCATGAACGCGGTGAAGGTTCATGTGAATAATATTTTACCCTCACTGGTGGCTGAACATTACCCTTGATTGCTTTCCAATCTGCAACAAACTGCGGAGTCATTTCTAAATCATTTGGTTTTGATTTATATTCTTGATTATCAACCGCAAGGCGAACATCAACTCCTCTCTTAACGGCTTCAACAAGAGCATCTGAAACTTCACGAATATTGAAATGGTTTAATGATAAATAAATGCTTTTTGTAGCTTGATTAATGGCCGTGATAAGCGCATCTCTCACAACCCATGTTTGCTCAGTTGATCCGCTATATGTTCTTTTTTTGAGTGAATAATACTTTCCAATTTTGTAATTCGCCGTACCAGGTTTGTTTTCAGCGAGAGACCAGTTTTGAGAGCTGGATAGTAAAGTCATATCGCTCACCGATGCTTTGTTGTCGTTAAGAGCAGCATCGTTCAAGCGACCAGCAATCTCTTCGCCGTGAGTAATGATATCCTTCGATGTATTCCAAAGAATAACGAATTCGCGTTTGAAATCTTTAATCAGCGATTTGGTCGCATCACTATTGTCTTTTGAGAGTTCATGAAAAATCATGTTCTCGCTGTATTTTGTCTTCGCGCCGTTAGAAAAATTTGCTGATGTATTAACAACGAGTTCATCATCAATAAGTGTGAACTTTTCATGCATATTAAGTGGAGCAATTTTAAACTCTGCTCCCATTGCTTCTAACTTCGGTACAACATTGAGAACTTTTGCTGAATCTTTTAGATCAGGATGAAGCACCACGCGAACTTTTGCTTTGTTTGAAAGAGCTCTTTCAATTGCTTTATCCAGGTCTCCATCACTCCAGCTATAAACTGTAATGTGAGCATAACTTTTTGCGCTTGAAATGAGATCATAGAGACGATCAAAGGCAACCGATCCTTCATGAGGAGAAAACAGAGCGTCTGGCGATACAGATGTCTCGGCAACTGTACGTACAACCTCTGGAGTTGGGGCCTGATGTGCACAGCCTGCTAGCAAGGCCGCAGTGAGCACTATTGTTGACTTTTTTAATTGCATAATCATTGTTTTCTCCACTGTAAATAAACAATACTTACCAATTCTCTCACGAAGATGAATTATGGGGTATGAGGTAAAAATGAATCACTTTTGACAGTAAAAGGAGTAATATCTTCCCTGTTATTTAGAAATAAGGTGCATTCTCATGAAACGTTCTCCTCTCATACCTCTTTTTCTCATTGTCCTCATTGATGTATTAGGAATGACAATCATCCTTCCGCTTCTTCCTTTTTACTCAGAATCGCTAGGTGCCTCACCGTTTGTCATAGGATTACTTGTTTCTGTTTATGGACTTTGTCAGTTTATCTCCGGTCCAATTTTAGGCCAGGCCAGTGATAAAGTTGGACGCAAAAAAATTTTAGTTCTCAGTCAAATTGGAACTTGTATTGGTTTCATCATGCTCGCCCTTTCAAATAATCTCTTCTGGGTTTTTCTTGCCAGAATTATCGATGGGATTACGGCCGGTAATATTTCAGTGGCCCAAGCTTATATTGCGGACGTAACTGAACCAAAAGATCGAACTCAGGCATTTGGTATGCTTGGTTCAGCATTCAGCCTGGGATTTATGATTGGTCCAGCCCTCGCGGGTTTTTTATCCGATTACGGACCTCACGCACCTATTTATTTAGCTGCCTTTCTTTCATTCACAAGTTTTATGGCCACACTGACTATTCTTCCCAATACGGAAATTCATAAGGCCACTGAGCCAGGACAAAAATTAGCAGCGAAAAATATTTTAAAATTTTTACGCAAAAAAGAAGTTGCTCCCTATCTCGTTCAGTTTTTCGTCTTCATTTTTGCTTTTGCTTTTTTTATGTCCGGATTTGCTATGTTTCTTGGTGAACGCTTTCAATTCGAGGGTAAAGCATTTGGAATAAAAGAAGTCGGATACGTTTTTACTTTCATGGGAACAGTCAGCTTAATTGTTCAAATGGGTTTTTTAAGAAAACTTTCAACCAAGTTTGGTGAGAGTAATCTCGTCATTTTAGGTTTCCTCTCAATGGCCATTGGATATTTCATCATTGGTGAAACTCTTACTCTTCCCTTTCTTTTAACGGCGATTACGATTAGTTCATTCGGTAGTTGTATTCTACGTCCAAGTTTAACAAGTCAAATCACCAAACACGTTAGTCGTGATCAACAAGGTGCTGTCCTTGGTGTTGCTCAATCGCTCCAATCAATGGCGCAAGTTATGGCACCGATGATTGGTGGATACCTCATCGGTCAACATTTTCTCGACGGCTGGGCACTCACGTGTGCTGCTCTTTCACTAGGTGGATTCACTTTAATTCACATTCAGAAAAAACAACAAAGACAGTCTTGAAAGGGTGAATAAATCCTGCGGTATTACACTTGCATTTTATAAATGCATGATTAACCGGAGGATATAAATGATTAATAATTCCAATTCATCCGATACAAACCAAAATACTTCTCAGGGTACTTCGCCCCTCAAGCAAAAATCTGAAGGAAGTCCAATTGCGAAAACTAAACTAAAGCAGTACGGGAAAAAAAGTCTCGCGCCATTAGTAGATTTGCTTCACAAGTATAAGGATCAGATCAACCCTTATATGTCGGCACTTGATAAAGGACTTCAAGGTGCTTGCAATGCTTTGAACAGTCAAGGCCAACCATCATCAGTTGAAGCTGAAAAAGTTGTAGAAGGATGGTTTAGAGACGCCAATAATTGGTTTAATGGTGCCAGAGATAAATTGAGCACTGATAATCCACGAGACCTATTAAATTATCTAGAAGAACAAGCTCGCGACAAACCAGGACTCATGTTTGCTACTTCATATGTAGCAGGACTCGTCTTCGGTCGATTAGGCAGACATATCGGAAGAATTAAAGCGAGATCTACAGCATCAACATCTACATCTTCAATGTCCAACATGTCGATGCAGAGCACGCTTCAGCATTAATCAAGGAGTGAGTTATGGAGAATAATAATTTAGATTTTACACGGACGAGATATCCTGATGGACAAATGCAGATGCATGATCAAGTTCATGATTCATGGTCGCATATGTTCGAAAGACTCTACAGCGACATGTCTCACCTCTTTGCAAAAGAAAGCATGCTCATCAAACAAGAGCTAGGTGAAAAAATTGGTGAAGTAAAAACTGCTGGTGTCTCAGTTGTTATTGGAGGGGCCTTACTCTTTGTAGGAGT
>CBIHOP010000033.1:0-14958 GCA_966211385.1 uncultured Bacteriovorax sp. | reverse complement strand
GTGACTGAATAGTTACGTCGAGTATTTTTTGTTTGGGACCTTTCTCATCTTGAATCGAAGTCTTGCGACTTCAAATCTTTTAACTCTATTTGAATTTTAAAGAACAATACCGTTGAATGAAAAATGGTGGACATGACAGGGATCGAACCTGCGACCCTCTGCGTGCAAGGCAGATGCTCTCCCAGCTGAGCTACACGCCCAAAAATCTTTATATTGCTATAAGAAATCGTGCTTCGTAATCAGTTTCCGTTTCAAGGTGAAGAGGAATTTAATCAACTAGTGATGATAAGTCAAACGCTTTTTCAAAAATATTCATAAAAAATTAAAAAAAAATTCGTTCCCCCTAAAAAAGGGTATAATTATATTAATAACAATTATTTACATGAAGTTTTCAGATGCATTTTTTTAAACATTTTAGCTTTTTAATTCTCCTTATTCTCGCTAGTTGCGATCTCGGTGCTAACAAGACATCTATTACTGCTCAATCTGACGGTGAATTTGATATCGAAACTTTAAAAACAGATATCGGCGGACTTTCTACAAGTTCAGCGACTATTAAGACGATTCACGGAGATATAGTTTTTCGTTTTTACACGAAAGCAGCTCCAAGAACTTCTGCACGTGTGATTCAACTTATTAAGAATGGTTTCTATGATGGACTCGTTTTTCACAGGGCAATTCCTAATTTTATCATTCAGACTGGTGATCCTACTGGAACAGGCACAGGTGGAAGTGGAGTCAAATTGAAACCAGAGTTCAATGAGCTTCAACACATTAAGGGCACTATAGGTATGGCCCGTGGAATTGATCCTAATTCTGCTGATTCACAATTCTACATTAGCTTAACAACTCTCTCGCATCTCGATGGGAAGAATACAGTGTTTGGCCAAGTTGTAGATGGGCTTGATGTTCTCCCTAAGTTGTCTAAGGGAGATAAGATTATTTCTATTACTCTGAATATTCAGAATTAATTAAGGTAATATGAAGTTTCATTGGGAGAAACTCTCGAGTTAATCAAACCGCGCTTTCCAAAAAAGATCATTTTAAAAATTGTTCGAGTTATACTCGATGGCTTCGAAACAATTTCACTCACAAATCATAGTGGTAGAGAGATGACTCTCGTCTGTGCTAACAATCGTGCTAAGAAAACTCAACATCAATTGATGGATCAGTATGCTAAAAAAGATATTCGTGATTTTAAAGCATCAGTTGTTAAATTGGATTAATAAGTACAGATCTCATTGATAAACTTCCGCCTTCAAATCCTTCAAATGGAAATGAGAGAAATTCATTATCGAAGCTCGCGCCTACTGTATAAAGTAAAGGAAGATAATGTTCTGTGCTTGGATGTGATAAGCGAAACAATTTTTCATTTTTAATGTCAAAAAGACCATCGCGATTGTTCTTCAAAGACTCTGTTACATACGAATCAAATTCAATAGACCAATCGGGAGTGATTGGATGAGATGATCGATCAAACATTCGAAGATTGTGAACGATGTTCCCACTTCCAATGATCATCACTCCTTCCTTGCGCAGCTTTTTTAATTCTTTCGCGAGAACAAAATGTTCTTTTAAAGAAAGAGATTGATTGAGTGAAAGTTGAACTACTGGAATGTCGGCGTCAGGATACATGTGGTGAAGCGCACTCCACGTCCCATGATCAAAACCCCAATCTAAATCCGGATGAGCAATATTTTTTAATTCATTTGCTAGTTGCAAATCACCTGGTGCGGGATAACTGATTTCATACAGCTCTTTAGGAAATCCATAAAAGTCGTAAATGGTTTTAGGTTTTTCATGAACATGAACTTTCGTCCCTGATGTCACCCAATGAGCGGAAATCATCAGAATTTTTTTGGGTTTAAACATTTTGCCAAGTAACTTCAAATGCTGAGTAAATGCGTTGTCCGCAATTACGTTCATGGGACTACCATGACCGATGAATAATGAAGGCATAATTTGTGTTTTCATACTTTGAGTTTAAAACAAGGCGGGATCAAAAGATAATTCAAAGAATTGAGAGTGTTGATAGCTGAAATTTATAGTGAGACAAAAAAAGCCGCATGAAGCGGCTTTGTTATTAACGGTACATACCTTCGATAATTAAGGCAGCTGCATAAAGAGCTGCAGAAATAGGAACAGCAGCGATGATTTTCATCCATTTTGTTTCCTCTTTTAAGTGCATGTAGAAGTAAGCAACAACGAATGCTTTTGCTACAGCAAGACCGCAAAGGCCAATCGCTTTGTAAGCATATTTTGTATTCAATCCAGGAATTGCTAACTCAAGTCCTGTTAAAACAGTAAGAACCACGAAGACAATAATGTATTCAGTAGTGTGACTTGGGTGATTGTGGGCAGAATCTTGTGAATGGTTATCGCTCATCTATAATCTCCTACTTAATTTAATTTTTTTGGCTGAGAAAAACTATTGTTCACTAATAAACCGAGATCAATCATCATGCGGTCCATTTCTACACGTTCAGTTCCATAGTATCCGCGGATCTGTCCTTTATCATCGACCAAAACTAATTTTTCAGTGTGGGCGATATCAAAAAGAGTCACCTTTTCAGCTTCAACTTGTTTTTCAATTTTTTCTTTTCCACCCATTGGTACTTTAAATCCATCAACGACGATTTTTTCTAAATCAGCGCGAGAGCCTGTTAAGTAATTCCAAATGAATGGATTTGAGTGTCTTTTACGAGCATATTTAAAAAGAACATCTGGTGTGTCTACTTCTGGATCAACTGTAAAAGTTACGATTGCAGCTTTAGTTCCTAATCCACGGATTCTCTTTTGAACAAGGTCCATCTTTTCCATCAAGCGAGGACAAGTTGTCGGGCATGATGTGAACATAAAGTTAGCAATATAAAAGCGGCCTTTTAAATCTGCTGAACCAAAAGGTTTTTTGAATTCATTTGTTAATTTGAATTCTGGAACTTGGTAATAAACAGGCAGAGGCGGTGGCAATACTCTATTCACCGATCTGTAAATCGGATAGCTGAATGAAATAAGCCAGAAAACTAACCAGAAACTTTTTTTACGAATAAGTTTTTGGAAAAAGTTCTCTTCTCTGAAATATCCTGTCGCTACTTGTGCCATAAAATTAGTTCTTAATTGAGTCCATTAATTTTTTACGTTCTGGTGTATTTCTTAAGTCCATCAATGAACGTACGTAATGAGCTACGGCCCAAATTTCTTCATCTTGAAGAACGCCTTTCCAAGAAGCCATCGCTGTTCCACCAACCCCTGCATTTAGACGTACATAAAGTTCTTCCACAGTAACTGCAGAGCGAACGCGGTCATATGTAAATTCTGGTGGCTGAGTCATTACATCATAGTCAGATGGTTGAAGTTTTACGTGATACATTTGTGGATCAAATTCAGTCATCGGCGCACCGTTGATCTTTTGAGAAATTTGATTCAATTCTGCTTGAGAAACGTAGGCCTGGTGGCAAGTCCAACATTGAGCGACTACGTGGTAAACTTCTTTACCTCTTTGAATAGCTGTTTCTTTTAAAGCGTCACCGTATGGATCTTTTCCAGCTGTGATTTCTTGACCAAGTTTTTTATCAGCACCTTCCCACTTAGCTGGAGCGAAAGTTTTGATATATTGGACAACATTGAAAAGTTGTCTTTCAGAAAGATCCCAAGGAAGCATTGCCGTTCCATGTAGACCATTTTTGATGATATTGAAAAAGTGAGCATCGTGAGGCAACTCTCCAGTTACAACAGATCCAAACTTATATGTTCCTAGTTTAAAATTTCTAGGTGGTACTGTTAAACCTTTTGCAGCTACACCGTTACCATCACCGTTCACACCGTGACATTGCATACAGTATTCTGTGTAAACTGATTTACCATCATTTAATTGTTTTGCAGTCGCGTACACACCACCAGCAAACACTTTGTCTTCTTTGAAGTGAGATTCACTACAAGATGCCAGAGTGGCTAAGGCCAAAACTGTAAAAACGATCTTCAAACCTTTCATATATCCCTCTTATAAAACAAAAATAGTCACAAACATAATTAGCCAAACAATTCCTAGGAAATGCCAAAATTTCCCAACGCTGTTGACACGCAAGTGCGCTTTTCTTTTATCTTCAACACCTTTAAACAGCCAAACGAGTAACGCCAAAGCAGCAACAATATGTGCGGCATGGATCCATGTGAATGAATAAAGAATTGAAGCAAAAATTCCCGATGAAACAAAAATTCCTTGAGACTTTAATTGATGCCAGAACATGAATTGCGACACCATGAAGGCCAGGCCAAGGATTAATGTCAAAACGAGAAATTTTCTCTCGTTAATGTTTTTTTCAAAACGCATGTAACAAAGAGAGCTGATAACAATAAATAATGTACTTAGCCCAGGAATGATCAGCGATGGTCTTACCATTCCCGCTGGTGGCCACACCGGAGCCGTAAATCTAAAGAGAGCATAACTCATCATCAGAGTGAGAAAGAGCATTCCAAACGAAACAAGAGCAACAACCATAGACACAGAGAAGATAGCTTTATCTCCTTCTTGTGTGTTCAGTTTTGGTGTTACTGTTTCAGTCGTCATTTATTATGCCTTCACCAATTCTTCAGTTTGATATTGGAAATCTTTACCTTTTAGATTTGGGTTTCCAAATTCATGTGGTCCACATTTTACAACTGGGATTTCAGCAAAGTTGTAGTGTGGAGCTGGAGAAGGAATTGTCCACTCAAGTGTTCCAACTTCCCATGGATTCTGTCCTGACTCTTTCCCTCTGTAGATAGAGTGAATGAAGTTGTACACGAAGAAGAGTTGTGCAAATCCCATCGTTAAAGCTGAGATTGTGATGAACGTATTGATTGGAATCAAGTTTTGTAAAAATTCATACACGAATGGGTTGTAAATACGACGGTGCATACCTGCGTACCCTACAATCATCATTCCCATGAAAACACCGTTCAGACCGAACATTGTGATCCAGAAGTGAATCTTTCCAAGTTTCTCATTCATCATACGGCCGAACATTTTTGGGAACCAGAAATAAGTTCCAGCAAAACCACCAAGAAGAACTGAAGCGGCCATTGTGTAGTGGAAGTGACCAACTACGAAATATGTATCGTGCAGATAAAGGTCAGTTGAAACTGTTGCGAGGTAAAGACCCGTTAAACCACCAAGACCGAAAACGAATACTACTCCAAGAGCAAAAAGCATTGGTGTGTGGAAACGGATAGATCCTTTCCAGATTGTTCCAAGCCAGTTCGCGAAGAATACTGCTGATGGAATTGAGATCGTCATCGTTAGAAGCATGAACGATTGAGTAAGAAGTGGACTCATTTGAGTCGTGTACATATGGTGACCGTAAACAAGTGTCGAAAGAATTGTAATAACAGTCATCGAAAGTGCAGTCGCTTTAGCAGCGAATGCTGGTTTTCTTGAGAAAAATGAAAGTAAGTCAGATACTACACCCCAAGCTGGAAGAATAAGGATGTAAACTTCCGGGTGACCGAAAATCCAAAATACGTGTTGGAAAAGAACTGGATCTCCAGATCCTGATGTTGCTGCTGCTCCCGCAAGGAAGAATGTTGTTCCAAAAACACGGTCAAACGTTAAGAGAAGAAGACCAGCACCTAGAACTGGAAGGAAGATTGCGTTTAAAATCGCCGTTAACCATAGTCCCCAGATTGTAAGTGGCATATCGAAATAGCCCATACCAGGAGCACGAAGAGTAATGATAGTTGCGATGTAGTTAACAGCACCCATAGTTGATGAAACACCAAGAACGAAAAGAGCTGTTGTCCAAAGTGTCTGACCAACGCCCGGTGAACCAATCAAAGTTGAAAGCGTTGGATATGAAGTCCATCCGCCGGCAGCTCCACCAAGTGGTGTTACAAGTGAAGCAAGTAGAAGGATTGCTGAAACAACTGCTAACCAGAACGAAAGCATGTTTAAAGTTGGGAAAACCATATCGCGTGCACCGATCATGAGCGGGATACAGTAGTTACCGAACGCTCCGATCAGAAGTGGAGTGATGGCGTAGAAAATCATGATTGTTCCATGCAGAGTAAAGAGCATGGCATATGTATCCGGAGGAACAACACCGTTTGTATCTGGGAAAAGAAGTGGTCCAAGAATTGGGAATGCTTCACCCGGGAATGCGAGAGTCCAACGGATTAGAATGGCCATCATTCCGCCAATACCTAAGAAAGCAATTCCGTACCACAGGAATTGTTTTGCAATGACTTTATGGTCAAAAGAGAAAACGTATTTAGACAAAAACGTCGTTGGTGCGTCGTGAATGTCTTGTTCAAAAAATGCCATGAGTATCCTCGCTATATTTTTTTAAAAATCAGTCTTGTTAAATTAGTTAGAAGCAACCCACTTCCAGCCCCAGTAAATATCAGAGCGTTCTTTTTCAACGGCGAAGTTCGTGCGTTCTTGCATCATCTCCATCCATTCATCGTAATTCTTCTGATCGTACACTGTGAGTTTAGCTTGCATTCTGTAGTGGAAAGTTCCGCACATTTCAGCACACGCGATATCGTATGTTCCAGGTGTTTTCAGCTCGTACCACATTCTTGAAATACGTCCTGGCATTGCATCGACTTTAATTCTCGCGTTCGGGAAATAAAGTGAGTGGATAACGTCTTTACTTGTTAACTGGAAAATAACTTTTTTGTTAGCAGGAACACGAAGATCATTCAATGTAACAACATCGTCTTCAGTGTTGAAGATTCCATCTTTACCTGCATAACGGAAGTTCCATGCCCACTGCTGACCAAGAACTTCTACGCGAACGATGTCTTCTTTTTCATTTGGATATTTTAAGAAAACGTTCACGAAGTCGCGGTTAGAAATTGTTGTAATTTGCATATCGATGACGATGAATACAAGTGCACCGATAGCTGCAACGATAGCAATGTGCTTTTTACTGTTCCCTAAAACATAAGCAGCTTTCGGGTGACGTTTGCTTGCATAGAGATAAGAGAATCCGAAAATTCCCAATACTACGAAGAAAAAGAAAATAAGAATTAGGATTGTCGTTAATTTAAAAAGATCATCGATCAGATACCCATTTGTTGAAATATCGACCGGTGGTTTCATGCGTTCCCAAAGGCTCATCTCTGAAGCCTGTGCAGAAGACACAAAAAGTTTCATGTAAAGATCAATAATACTCATAACAGCAATCCTTTCAGTGGAAAGTTAAAGTGCATTTATAAAGAGGCGTTTTTGTTAAATATTTAGCTTCAATCATAATCGGAAAATCTAATTTTATCTATTTAAAAAATATCAATGCTCCAAGTAGCAGCGGTAGATAAAAGAGTGATCCATAAAAATAATTACGGGCCCATTGCTTCTCTTTTTTCTCATCTTGTTTAATGAAAAAACCTCTAGCGGCGTATAGAACAAAGACTCCACTTAAAACAAGCGCGGCCCTAGTATAAATAAAACTCGCTTGTGCGTAGATCGAGGGCAATAGTGATGTCCCGAATAAAATAACTGTGAAAACAAAAATTCCGATTTTCGTCAGCGGAATCCCCTTTTTCATGTTGGGATAAACTTTTATATTCGCCGCATCGTAGTCGTCTGCCAGATACATTGAGATAGCTAAAAAATGAGGTAATTGCCAGACGAACAGTATCAAGAAAAGAGCAATCGCCATCATATCAATTTTGCCAGTTACGGCCGTCCAACCCATTACTGGAGGAAGTGCGCCTGGAATGGCACCAATATAGACGGCCAATTCACTCTTAACTTTCATTGGAGTGTAAGCGTAAAGATAAAGCGCTGCGGCAACGATGGCCAAAATTCCTGTCACAAGGTTTACATAAATCATGAGTGCAGGAATTGAGACAACAAGCATTAAAACGCCAAAAACTAAAGCTGTCTGTGGAGTCATTCTTCTTGATGGAAGTGGACGATCCTTTGTTCGGCTCATTTTTGCATCGATGTCTCTTTCAATATAGCAGTTAAGTGCAGCAGCTCCGATAACGACCATCGTGATTAAAAACAGTGAGAAGAGTGCTTGAAAGAAATTAATATGTGCTGGTGCAATGATTGAACCCACCAAAACTGTCACCATGACGAGTAATGAAAGTCTAGGTTTTGTCAGATCTACAACATCTGAAAAATAAGAATGTTGTTTTTCAATAAACAATTCTTCTTCCAAAGATTTCAACATTAAGTTGAGTTTCCATAGTGTGATTAATGAAAGTGCGGCACCGGCCAAATGAAGAGTTGTTGGAACAACTTGCAGGTTCAGATAAACAGCAAGAACACCGACGATAACTTGAAAAATAATGAAGAGAATCGGCATTAAAGAAAAGTAACGTAAACTTGGAAGTTCTTTAAAAAATCTAAAACTTCTTCCAGCGAAAGTGATGATGACTGCAGCTACTACAATGGCATAAAGTCTGTGGACCATATGCAATTGTGATTGATGTAGTGAGGGCCATAAACGTAATGACCAATCGGTCACATCAACACAAAGAAGCGCACTTTTCGGACCTAATCCACAAGCTGCTCCGACACCAGCGTGTCTCATGAAAGCGCCTAAAAGAATTTGTGAGTATAAGAGCACAAGAGAAAAAACAACTCCATGTCGGATAGCCGGTTTCCAGGCTGCTTTCATTTTTTCTTTTAAGTCACTGCTTACCATTTTCATTGGAGAATAAATGGTTGAGGCGACATGGTGGATGTAGACAAGAATAGAAAAATAAATCAGCGATGTTCCTAAGTGAGTCGTCGAAACAATCGTTGGTAGTTTATAAATAACAGTGATTCCACCCAATACACCTTGAGCAATAACCACGAAAAGTGCGAGTAGTGTTGATTTGAAAAGATGCTGATGACGAACAGATAAATCTTTTTGTTTAAATGCTAAGACCACAAGACAGATATTGATGAAGCCAACAAGCGAAGCTAACAAACGATGGCCATGCTCAATGAGAATTGCGCCTTCCATGTTCGGAAAAAATTGATCGTAACAAAGAGGCCAATCAGGACACGCTAAACTCGATTGAGTATTGTGAACGACAGCTCCCCACATAAGCAGGGCAAAGGTCAATAAGACATTGAGCAGCGTAAGATTTTTTAATCGCATAACTTGACTCGATTTTCAGCGTTCTAACATCTAATTTGGGGACCTTTTATATACTAAATGTTTCTTGCAAAGTCATACAGATATTGAGGATAATTTCTCGTCCAAAAAGGCTTTTTACCTAGGGAAATTCCACATGCATAAAAATAAAGGACCCATCTATTACGGTGACTATCTTCAATTGTCGAAATTGCTTGATTCACAGCTTCCACTTAGTCGTAAATATGCTGATAAAGATAACGGTGAAAGCCACGATGAAATGCTTTTTATTGTTGTCCACCAAGTCTATGAACTGTGGTTTAAACAAATCCTGCATGACCTGAATTCAATCCTCGATGTTTTTAAACAAAACTTCGTCGCTGAAAATGAACTTTCGGCCATTGTACAAAAGTTAGAAAGAATAAAAAAAATCCAAACTCTCCTCATTGGCCAATTTGATGTGCTCGAAACAATGACACCAATGGATTTCCTGGAATTCCGAGATCTCTTGATTCCTGCATCTGGATTTCAGAGTGTTCAGTTTAGAGAAATCGAAATCAAATTAGGACTTCATACAAAAGATCGGCATTCAGTTGACCGTGAATTTTTTCTCGGACGTTTGAGCGAACAGGATCGAAAAAGTTTAGTTGAAGTTGAAAATAGTCCAACTCTCCTAAAATGTTTAGAACAGTGGTTAGAGAGAATTCCTTTCACTCAAATGGAGAACTTCAATTTTTGGGATGAATACAAAAAATCGATTGAAACACTTTTAAGCGATGACAAAGAAACGATCATGGCCAATTCGGCTTCACTATCAGAAAAGCAAAAAAATATTCAGCTAGAAAATCTTGAATTAACAAAAGAAACATTTGCTAGTTTGTTCGATTCAAAAAAGCATGATGAACTCATTAACAACAATCAAAGAAAACTTTCGCAAAAAGCAATGTTGAATGCTCTCTTTATTCTCCTTTATCGACACGAATCTATGTTGAGTCTTCCTTTTCAACTTTTAACTTCGATGATGGACATCGATGAAAACTTCACAACATGGAGATATCGTCATGCTCTACTTGCTCAAAGAATGTTGGGTACAAAGATTGGAACAGGCGGATCATCAGGTCACCAATATTTAAAACGAGCGGCCGATAATAATCGCGTCTTCATAGATCTCTTTAATCTCTCAACTTTTCTATTGCCAAAATCTCGACTGCCGAAGTTGCCGGAATACGTTTCAAAGAGGATGAATTTCCATGTTTAAAAAATTTTATAGTCGATTTTTAGAAGCTAATGCTCATATCCAACATTATGCGAGTCACAGTCATCATTACTGGCCAGATGTCACACGTGAAGCGACTCTGCAGTATTGGGACGATGCTGCTTCTATGGTCGATGATAAATGGGATTATATTTTTTCGCAGAAAATTCCAAACGTTCAACGTTTGATTGCAAAAAATTTAGGTTTAAACCATCCTTCACAAATTGTTTTTGCTCCTAACACTCATGAACTGCTTTACAGAGTTCTTAGCTGTTTTCCACATAATAAAAAAATAAAAGTTCTCACAAGTGATTCGGAATTTTATAGTTTTGATCGTCAGATCAATCGTCTGATGGATGATGGTTTAGCTGATGTCGTTAAAGTCTCGACTCATCCTTTTGATGATTTTGAAGAAAGAATTCTGAATCATCTAGAAGGCCAAGATTTCGATTTACTTTTTTTAAGCCAAGTCTTTTTTAACTCGGGAATGGTTCTAAAGGATATTCCGAAAATTGTTAAGGCCGTTAAAAACCCGAATACCATCATTGTGATTGATGGTTACCATGGCTTCATGGCCATCCCAACGAATCTCTCGGAAATCGAAGATCGCATTTTTTATATTGCTGGCTCTTATAAATATGCTCAAGGCGGAGAAGGCTGTTGTTTTATGTCTGTTCCACAAAACACTCAACTAAAACCTCTCTATACTGGATGGTTTGCTGGATTTAGTTCACTAACAACCGAAGGTGGAAAAACTAATTATTCGAATGATGGGATGAGATTTGCGGGCTCAACCATGGATTACGGAGCACTTTATCGTTTAGAAGCTGTGCTCGAACTTTTCAACAAAGAACAAATCACTGTTGAGGTAATTCACGCTCATGTTCAAAAACTACAGAAGAACTTTCTCAATCATCTTTTAGATATTGATCACCATTATCTTACCGAGAAAAATATTTTGAGTGTTGATTACAATAATCACGGACATTTTTTCACATTTGCCATGCCAAGTGATGAACATGCAAAAGCTCTTCATGATGAACTGAAATATAATAAAATTAAAACAGATTTTAGAGGGGCTCGTTTACGTTTTGGGTTTGGATTGTATCAAGATGATTGTATCAATTTGCGATGCTTGAAAAAAACTAATCCTCAGTCGAATTAGATTTACTCTCTTTTGTAATTTTAATGGCAGCTCGCAAAACCTCTTTGCGCTCTTCTTCTGTTATTTCTTTTCCACTTTGTTTCTTTTCTAAATAATCAATCACCGTATCTTCATCTTTATCGGGATTAAATAGACTCTTAATTTTCTCGATAAATTTTTTCATGAAACGACCGCTGGGTTAAAATTTTTAAGAATAAGAAAAATTAGTACTCCTGTAATCGAAACGTACAACCAAATGGGAAGCGTAATACGTGCAAAGGTACGATGACGAACGTACTTTTTCATGAAGGCGAGATAGAGGGTGATTAATATAAGCGGTACTTGAACGATAGATAAAATAATATGTGTAATGAGAATGAAGAAATAAACAGGACGTATAGCTCCTTCACCTAAAAATTTCGTATCACCATGAAAATGATGATAAGTGATGTAGCTGATAAGAAAAAATGCAGACGTCAGTGTCGCTAAAATCATCAAACCTTTATGAGGAATGACGAGATTCTTTTTTATGGCAACATAACCAGCAACCAAAAAAATAGCAGTTAATGAATTCAAAAGAGCATTTGCTAACGGCAATTGGGTGACCCATCCGCCAGCATCATAGTTTGCGCCAGTATTAAAATAAATGAGCCAGAATAAGAACGCGATGATCAGAAAACTTACGATTAAAATGAGCCCAAAGACTTTCTTTTCATCGTTTAATATTTTCATTTTTCTATTTGAATCTTGTTGATGTCTTTATATTTGAAGAAAGTTTTGAAGAGATAGAACATTGGAAAATAAATGAGCAAAATAAAAACGCCGATGACCCAAAGATAGTAGTGATCATTCGGTCCTGAACCTATACATGTCGGGCAAGCAAGAGCTTGACCCGAGTGTATAGTTAATAAAAATGCGAATAGTTTTAAAAAATTTTTCATCACTATAATAGGTAAACAAATGTGAAAACGAGAATCCAAACAAGGTCAACAAAGTGCCAGAAAAGACCGGCAATCTCGAGCATATTGTAATCACCGTTATCAAAATCCCCTCTGTGGGCCATTACATACATTGTAATGAGATAAATGACACCTGAGAGAACGTGCAATCCGTGGAAACCAGTGATGGCAAAAAATGTTGAAGCGAAAAGTGCATTTCCATGTTCGTAAGCATTGAACGACATCCCCATTGCGTGGTGAAGGTGGATGTATTCGTATGCTTGAATACCTAAGAATGATGCTCCACCGATAATAGTGGCCATCAACCAATTCAACATTCCTTTTCTGTTTTTCCTTTTACATGCATCGATAGCTAGAACCATTGATACAGATGAACAAATAAGAAGGAACGTCATGAAACCTGAAAGCTCAACTCCACCAAGCGCTTCCGCTGGATTTGGCCAGTCTCTCGTAGCTCTTAGTACACCGTAAGCAATAAGGAAACCTGAGAAAGACATACCGTCAGTCGCAAGGAATAACCACATTCCGATTTTTCCAGGGCTCGCTTTAGCGAACTGTGGATCGTGTGGATATACTACTGGTTCCTTTGGTCCATGATGAGCGTGTGCGTGTCCCATTATATTCTCTCCTATTTCCCTAATTCGATTACGTATTTAGTAAGAGCGTTGATTTGTTTCTCAGCGTCTCCACCAAAGTATCCAGCTTCGATTGGTTCTTTACCATTATCACCGAAGAAACTTGGCATTGTTGTACCAGGCATAATGGCCTGAGGATTCGTAATCCATTTCTTAACCCATGAAGGACGTAAACGCTTGCTCACTTTATGAAGATCCGGAGCAAGTGGAGTTTCGTTGTTGAATCCAGTTGTGTGACAAGATACACAGTTTAAAGCTCCGAAAAGTTTAACTGCTTCTTCTCTTTCTCCTGGTGCCCAAACAACGGCTTCTTGAGGCTCAACAAAGTTACCTTGTTTTGCACCAACTTGAAGACCTGTAACGATTCTGTTTCTTTCTTCAGTTGAAAGGTTGAACGTTGGCATTCTTACTTGCAACCATGGTCTGATCTTTTGGATCTCTGGGTTGATTAAGAAGTGGTAGAACCAATCAGCTTGTACACGGTGACCTTGATCAACAAGTCTTGGTGGACCTTGGTTAATATCATCAGAGTACTTGTTAAGAATTTGTCCTCTTAATCCATCAACCTGGTGACATCCAGTACAGTTGTATTTGTTCATTACTTTTAAAGCATCATGGTAAAGAGCTTCGTTAGCATTCAGACGTTTCACTCCAAGAAGTGGAACGTTATCTGAAACTTGTCCAAGTAGAGCAACCGTAATCTTCTTCGCTTCAGCTTCATTCATGTAGAAGTTTGGCATTTTTTGAAGGTCGCGGAAGGCCTTATCAATTCCAATGTCCCAACGACGAGGATTTTGTAAGTGAGCCGTTAACCATGCATCTCTTCTGTGAGGAACGTCATGTTGAATACCGAAACCAAATTGAGTAACTGGCTTCGAACCTTCTTTTGTGAGCTCTGGTCCGATAGGAGCATAGCCATCAAATCCTTCGATATTGTGACATGAGTAACAGCCGTATTTACCGATTGAACGCTTACCAAGGTCGAGTGTTTTTTCACGATCATTCATCTTAGCAACTTTTGCTTTTGCTGATTCGATTGTGTCGAATGCAGCTAAGTAGTCAGCTAAAAGTTCATCACGTGCTTTTAAATCGAATGGAGCAAATTTCACTTCTTCGAATTGTTTGTTTCTTAAGCTTAATAAGTAAGATGCAATGTCATTGGCTTCTTGATCAGAAAGTCTAAACGAAGGCATGATTGTATCTTCTTGGTAATGCCATGGTTTTTTAAGCCATGAAACAAGCCAATCAGGTGAAACTTTCGAACCAGTTCCTGTTAACCAAGGACCACCGTAAGCTTTTACTTTTTTCGAATCTTCATCGAGGCCATCTACACCGTGACATCCCATACATCCAACGTTTGCGATGAGTTCTTTTCCGCGAGCAGCATCACCACCACGATATTTATCGAATGGTTCGTACGTCTTAGATTTATCCCAGATGTATTCGGCCATCGCATTTACTTCAGCAATGTTTAAACGAACAAATTCAGGTTTTGAGTTGTTTGATTGTCTGAAGAACGCAGGCATTCTAGCGTGCTTGTTAAATGATTTTGGTTCCCATACCCATGACTTGAACCATTCTTTGTTAACTTTTCCAGCAATCTTAAGAAGTGATGGACCAGTTTTTCTCTTATGTTCCCATCCATCGATTTTGTGACAAGCATAACAGCCGTACTTTTCAATCGACATGCGGCCTTCGTTAAGAGTCGTTGCACCTGGAATAAGTTCTACGCCTTGGTGACACTTCACACAGCTCGCTTCTGTTTGTGATTTTGTAAACATTGGCTGAGGAACTTTGTGTGGTTCGTGCCAGTTGTATTTTTTAATCCATTCTTTTTCTTGGGCTTCACTGTCTGGCATGTGAGCTGCTGAATTGAAATCATGAACGCGGTGACCTTCACCACCGTGAC
>CBIHOP010000032.1:0-15053 GCA_966211385.1 uncultured Bacteriovorax sp. | reverse complement strand
TTCTTTCGTGAAGTTTACGATTTTTTGCGTGAGTGTTTTTTCTGGTTCGGCCTTTTCTTTTTTGATGTCAGCATTCGTGGCCTTCGTAGCGGCCATTGCTTCAACAGTACCAACGTTCTCAAGCTGCTTAACTGCAGGCTCTTGGAAGAATTTTCCAATTGTATTGTTGTAGACCCACTTAGGTGCTTCCACCACCAGAAGGTTTAATGTCATAAGAATTTCGTCGAATGCACCACGAATAAAAGTAGCGGCACATTCACCAACACCTGCAACACCTTTAAGTGTAGCATCGCCAAGACTTGAACAATTGAGTCCTTTAGGTTTTTGAACTTTGAGTGCTTTCGCAACATTCATGTGTTCAAGACCACAATAAGCGATATCATTTGCACAAGAAGCGACAGAAGTCTGTTCAGACTCTTCGCACGTCATCTTGTTGGTGATATTTTGTAATTGATTTTTTAAATCAACGACTGGTGTTTTTCCATTCTTGGCATCTTCTCTACACTTTGCCTGAAATTTTTCTTCATCGATAATACGCTCGTCTAAGCTCTTAGCTTGTAAGGGCGTATTGAAATGTTGAAAACATGAGAGATAACTTGGTCCACCGTCATGATCTAACTTAATGAGAGTATCATGTTTGATGACGCCTTTTTTAACTTCGACTGGCCATGATTGAACGGACTTATCCTTCGCATTCTTTTCATAGCTGAGTGGATTAGCGCCAACGTCATCACAGTATGCTTTCAACTCTGCCATCTGCTGAATAATTTCAGGATCGACAGGTTCTTCCTTTGCTTGCGCATAAGGAGCGAAGACCGTGGTCAGTAGAAGTTGGGAGACGATAAATGAGTGTAGAATTAGATTTTTCATGCAGTCTTTTCGGAAAGACCTCCTAAAAAGGTTAGTTTTTCCTAAAAAAATATTTAGACCTCAATTATTTCCTAAACTTGTCGATCAGAAGGCATGAAAAAAACAAATTCAATAAAATTAGGTTCCCTAATATTGGCACTTACTCTTCATACTTCATTAGTTGAGGCCAAAGTCGAAACTTTCGATGTTCTTAAAAAGAAAGTTAGTCTTGATGTTCCTAGTGATTGGGAAGTCATTAATAAAGAAGTGGGAATTCCACTGAAGCTTGTTGGTCCTCTTCATGAAGAATACCGTCCAGTACTTCTCGTTGTACCTTTGGATGTAAAAGAAGACCGTATGAACTTTAAAGACGAAGCAGCCGCTCAAGAGAGTTATAAAGTTTCGAAGCTTGCGTGGCTTCAGTCAGTAAATGCAAAACTAATTTCTTTTTTACCTATGAAAACATTTAAAGCTGGCAATGCTGAATTTCATCAATTCACTTACCTCTACCAAATGAAAGATGAAAACTATGAAGAAAAATCGTTTTACGTTAAATGCAAAGATCAAACTTTCCACATGAAAACTCTTTTAAAGATGGAACATGCCGGAAAATGGGAATCGACAATTAAGCCATTAGTTGAAAGTTTCAACTGCAAATAATCTCTCACTCGCTTCCATTAACCATCCTATCAAAAGTATAAAAGGCACTGTGATTAAAAATCGCAGTGTCGCAAATTTTAATCCAACAAAACTAGCTTCCATTAAAAGCATTGGTATTTTTATTGTTCCCCAAGAACTTAAAAAAATAACGAGATTGGAAGTTCTCATTCCTTTTAGCACAAGAGATTTACCAATAGGAAAAGCAGTAAAAAGTGGCCCTGCTGCCAGTGACCCCAGAAGAAGAGCAAGCAGATTTCCCCTTGCTCCAGAATTTACTCCTAAATGTTTTTGCAAAGAATCTTTCGAAATCCACACATCCATCAATGCCATCAATATGAGAATGGGTGGTAGAAATTTAAATATTGTTAAGATCATAAAATTTCTCCCATCATAAAGCCGATAATCATGGCCGCTATTAAACTTAATAATTGTCGGACGAAGACAAAGCGTTTTCCAAAAAACGCGGCTTCCGCGGGGGCAGTTGCGAAACCAACCATAGTGAGAGTCGTAATGAAAGAGGCCAATTGAGCTCCGCTAACGCCCATATTCGCCAATTCACCAGCGAGAGGAAATGCTATGGGGCCAGGTATTGTGAGAATGGCCCCAACAATTGATACGAGCATTAATCCCAGAAAGCCTTTTTGTTCAAAAAGAATCATGAGTCGATCTTTGGGGAAAAAATAAAGTACTGATCCCACTATGAGTATCATCAAAATCAGTGCTGGTAACAATTTCAAGAACGACGTAAAACTTTTCTTCAAGGCCAGATTTGTTTTTTGAACATCGTGTTTATAAGATAAACCAATTGCGATGAATGTCAGAAGCCAGAGACTAATAATCATATCGCACCATCCTTCCTTCCTGCTCCTCCACTTTTAAATCACAGCTTGTTAATCTTAAAATTAATGACTCTGAAGTAAGGCATCTTGTATCGTGAATGTCGCCGGGAAAGTATAGGGTGCTCTTGCCTGCATCAAGCAGTTCAATATTTCTAAGAAATAAGTTGTCTATGAAACCAAAACTTCCCATTTCCATCGTACCTTCGAGAACAGTGTATATAACCCATCCCCTGCCGTGGTTATGCGGAATTCGGTAAGTATCCTTAGTTTCTCTATATGCTGTGATGACAAATCCAAAATCCGGATCACGATAGAGCTCTTTGAGATCCTTGGGCTGCAGTTGCACTTTTTTCAGTTCACTCATGACCGATTTTATTGTCTCAGGATCAATTTTCGTCCATGATTCTCTAAGAAGTTTGATGGCATTGGTTAGGTGTTGCATAAATTCCTCCTTTCTTTCAGTATGCAACTTCAAGTCAACTTGAGGTCAAGCACAAAGTGAGTTAAGATAAAAAACGTAAGGAGATTTGTATGGATATCGGTGAAGTTTCGAGCCTTTCCGGTTTAGCGGCCTCCGCTCTTCGATATTATGAAGAAGTTGGATTGATTCAATCAATTGGACGTAAAGGTTTGCGCAGGCAATATCATTCCAATGTTCTCGAAAAATTGGCCATCATCACCCTGGCCAAAGAAGCGGGATTCGGTCTTGATGATTTAAAGGCCTTATTTAAAAATCAAAAAAAAATTATAATTGATAAAGAACAGTTGAAGAAAAAAGCATCTGATATTGAATTAAAAATTAAAAAATTGGAAGCTGTGAAAGAAGGACTCATACATGCGAGCCGTTGCAAGGCCCCAAGTCATCTCGAGTGCCCCTCTTTTCAAAAGCTGCTAAAAGCTGCCACTAAAAAACAAATTAACGACAAGTCAAAATCTGTTTCGAAACTTTGATATTGCGGCAAACTTTTTTGTCCAATTTTTGCAGAGAAAGTTCACCACTTTCAATTTTGCGGGCGAGTTCCAAATATAGTGGAGTGAGGCCGTTTTCAATTGCACTCGTCACTGATTTGGGTTTCCTGAAATTTCCATCGCTGTATCCTTTCGCACACATTTCTTCTCTAAAAGCAGATTCTGTATCAAGTCCTTCGTTAAGCATCCTGAAAAGTCCCGCTAAGACTCCAGTTCTATCTTCGCCTGCTGTACAATGGAAAAAGATGCTTCCGCCAGATGAGCGTACAGATTGGATGATGGTTAATGCTTCGATCACTTGCTCACATGCTACTTTCATTGAAGTAATGTCTTTCCATTGAAAAGGAATATGATGACCATTAATGCCCAATGATTCAAGCGTGGCTAACTCCCGCTCGACTTCGCCCCGAACATCATTTTTAAAAACAATAACGTCGGTGATATTCATTTTTTGTAGATCAGTGATGTTTTTACCCGGCTCTCTACCACGATAAACAGTTTGCTCTTCATCAATCGAAGAAAAGTTTTGAATCGTAACTTCAGCATGAATATTTAAAGAAAGGAAAAGAATAAAAAGAACCGACCATTTCATGACATCACCTCATTTAAGATGCTGTCTTATAGCTCAGGTTGGGCAGTGACACCATTATATTATAAATAACCACTCTATCTATTAATAAGATAGTTAGGCGACCTGCTTTTTATCCTGGGCCTCATGGGGAAGCTCCACCACAAAACAGGTATTTTTAGCACGGTTATCGATAGAGAAAACACCATGGTGATCACGAATGATGGTTATAGATAGAGAAAGGCCCAAACCTGTTCCTTTTCCATGGCCCTTGGTCGTAAAGAATGGCTGAAATATTTTCTCTTGAATCTCTTTGGGAATTCCCTGGCCACTGTCAGTCACTTTAATGATGATCTTGTTACCACTCTTTGAACATTCAATCTTAACCCATCTTTCCTGAAGCGACTCGACCGCATCGTAGGCATTGCTTAGTAAGTTAATGAAGACTTGTGAAAGCTGAACAGGACGGCAATGAATTTTTTCCTGATAAACAGGATCACTGAGATCAATCGTTAAGGTGATACCATTATTTTTGAATCGTTCACTACAAAGAGTGATCACGTCATTCATAAGATCAGCAAGTTTCATCTGATCGAATTCTTCTTTTGCAGCATCTCGAGACACATTTCGAAGACCTTGAATGATCTTCACCATTCTTTGAACTGTTTTATCTATGTTATCCATATATTTTTCTGATTTTGAAAACATTTCTGGATTTTCTGATAAATTCCTTCTCAGCACTTTATTAGAAGCTGCAATAATCGAAAGCGGATTATTTATTTCGTGAGCTATTCCTGCCGCCATTTCACCCAGCGATGAAAGTTTTGCTGCCTGAATTAGCTGAACTTGCTGCTCATCAATTTGTTTTGTTCTTTCAATCACGATTTCTTCCGCATGTTCATAGTGAATAGTGGCCTCTGCTGTTTTAAAGGCGACAATTTTCATTTCACGCAGACTTCTTATACATGAATATCCTAAGAACATATTTTCAAATGCAACCCAACAACCATGCTCAATCCATCTCCATTCGTTTGCTGTAAGCATTCCAAAAGCAGACTGTGGAAACCAAACACCGCGAACCATATGATCGACAGTCACGACTAGCGAGCCGACAATAAGAAGTCTTATATCTCTGTAAAACGCAAAAAATGCCAGGGAACCAAAAACATGAAAATGCGTTTCTATACGTCCGCCAGTGAGGTGAATGAAGAGAACTGAATAGAGTGCTTGAGCAATAACATTTGCATAACGATTGACTTTGGCACCTGGATTTAATTTGTAAAGATAGATGGGAAATAATGTGAGAAGCGCACCGATGAAAATTGAAGCGTAGACGTGAACGTTAACTAATCCCCTATCTCCTATCCATGTTAATGGTGTCACTGTAAGAGCGACAACAATTGCGGCTATCCATTGGATGATGAATAGTACACCAAAAACGCGATCGTTATCGACACAAAGTTTGTGATAGGCCTTAGCAAAAAGTTCAGCGGATTTTACTTCTACTTTTTGCAAAGATCGCTCATCCATTTGGAATTTTTTATTTTCCACTGTATTCCTTTTTGTACTTATTCATTTCTAATTCAGAAAAAAGAATGCAACCAAATGTCGAAGTGGACTTGATTACCGATTTACCTGTTTCAACTACGCTTGCGATACTACGGGTTCCTTCACTCTCTCCAATATGACCTCGAGTTTCCGTCAATCCACCGGCAAATACTAATTTCCCCTCCGGTGAATACAACATAGCTTGCCCCGAAGTGAGAGCACCAAAACGTCTGGCAAATTCACCTCCGCGATCTTCGATCACTGCGGTGTTGGGAAGTTTGAGCGCATAGGTTTTTGAAGCGCTATCAGTCCACTCTTTCGATTTATCTGAAGGGTAGTAAAAATATATTTGAACATTAAATTTATTTTTATGACTGACCAGAAGCTTTTCAAGTTCAACTATAGATGCATAGGTACAGCTACATCCTGGATGTGCGAAGAGGACGAGGTTATGACGAAAAGGATTCAGTGGTTGAGATACATTTTGCGGCCAGTGCGATTGAATTTTCCCAACGGGTCCTGGTTGCTGTTTATACCAGGCCATGGCACCAAATCCTAAAATGAGGACTACAATCCACAATATAAATAAGTTTTTAGTAGTACCAGCAGATTCCATACACGGTTATCGGTAGGCATACGCTTTTCATTAGCAAGTTTCATTATGTCTCCGAGTGAAAAAGGTGGTGCTTTCTTACCTATTCAAAGGGATCAGTTAACAATGTCTATACAATTAGATGAAATCTTCACATCAGTTATTTGTAATGGCATATCCATTGCTTTCTCCCTCATACTACAAACTTTCTGAGGACAACCAATGAAAAAAGTCAGAAGCATTATGACCATGAATCCTGCCTGCTGTACGATTGAAACAAAATTAGCGGAGGTGGCAGTTCTCATGATGGATAACAGCTGTGGTGAAATCCCAGTTGTAAATAACCACGAAGAAAAAAAATTAGTTGGAGTTATTTCTGATCGCGATATTTGTTATAAGGCCGTCGCAAGAAAACTGAATCCCGCGGCGATGAACGCAAAAGATTGCATGACTTCTCCTCCAAAAACAATTGGGCTCGAATCATCGCTAGATGATTGTTTTGATTTTATGGAAAAAAACTCATTACAGAGAATTCCCGTGATTGATGATAAAGGTTGCTGCTGTGGAATGGTCTCGATGAGAGATATTTTAAAGGATCGTAGCGATAGTCTTCCGAAATCACTTTCTGAAATCATTGCGCAATCGGGTAGCTTTCAAAAATCCTAGCTAAACTAAAGTCGTTGCGATAGAATACAAATGAGTCGCAATTATTTGGGGTGCTTATGCCTAGGATGCCAGTTTATAAAAAAGTAGAGTCACTTGATTCTAAGATCGTTTCATTACTCAAAGAAAAAAATCTTAGCGTGACAGCTCCCCGTAAACTCATTCTCAATGTTCTTATGAAAGAACATGGCCCTTTTTCAGCAGAAGAAATATTCAAAAAACTTCCAAAGAATTCGTGCGATCAAGCAACTGTTTATCGCTGTCTTAATCAATTCGTTGACGTTCAGATTGTCTCTACGTCACACCTTGAAAAAGAAATGGTGCACTTTGAATTTAATGATCCCCATCATCATCACCATCACATTATCTGTACTATTTGCAAAAAAATTGAATCCTTTCATGATTGCATTTTAGATAAAGTAGAATCAAGCCTTGCTAAAAAAGGTTATAAAGACATCCAACATCGTTTAGAATTTTTTGGTGTCTGCAATAAATGCCAAACGAACTAAACCATGCATAAAATTTTCTGCATTCTTTTATTTTTTGGATCGATTGCTTATGCTGACGAACAATCACATCCCTTCTATCTTTTAAAAGATAATGAAACTCAATTGCGATTAAGAACCGGCCCGTTTCGTGAAGAACATGAATTTGAAAAAGCAAATGTTGTTCAAGATCTTTTCCAATACGATCACTGGCTACAATCACTCGAAGGTGTTTTTAAACTGCATGGTGATCGACAAATTGGTGTAGGTCTGGAAATACTTACATTTGGAAAATTAACAAAAGACTATTCGAGCACACTTAATATTCCATCACAATCAATCGACTATGGTGGTTTTCACGCGGCCAACTTTTTTTTTCAAGAACACATTCCGACTAAAAACGACAAAAACAAACTGGCCTTTGAGATTCGTTTGAAGGGCTCTCCACTTCCGGGTAAAGAAAAGACAAATACCTATAATGGACTTGATGTTTCACTTTCCTATCTTTATTCCCATCAACATGATGAATGGCTTGTCTATGGTGATTTACAAGCGGACATCATTGGTGGGAAACGCATTCGAAAAGAAAATGGTGAAATGGAAGTTATCAATCCTTACTCACGCTTTGGAAATCTTCTCGGGCTTCAATGGAAACAGAATAATTTTTGGGTTAATCTCGAAGGACATTTCTATCTAACCACGGACTACAATTCAAGCAGCCCAAGTTACACGCGTCTCACGGACAAAGGTTTTGTTGCGGGTGGGACTCTCCTCTTCGGATACAAATTCGATGAAAAGTTTTATATGACACTTTCACACGAAAGACATAGTTCCGTTTTCAACATCATCACTGAATCGACGACGGAAGGAACAGAATTTGAAATTGAAACTGAACAAACTCTGGTGGAGGGCGTATGGTCCTTCTAAAATTTCTACTTGTATCTATCGTTTTGATAAACTCACTTCAAGCTGAAGTCACAGGAAGTGGTGTTGCATCCGATCTCGCCTCACCAATCACAACGCCTGCCAAATGGATTCTCATTGGTGGATCTGTGACAACAGGGATGATGTACATCACCAGAAAAAATATTAAATATAGAAAACGAGAGAGTTTCCATGAAGCTAAGCCGCTTGGAAGTTTTGGTTTTATTGGTGATTACGTTGGATATGGAATTTTAAACGTCGCCTACGGATCTTACTTTTTATGGAAGGGAAAATCAGAAGATGATCCGGAAGCTTTAAGAGCGGCCGAACACATGCTGAGAGCAAGCACTTACTCCTTTCTAGTTACACAGGCGATTAAGTACAGTGTTTATGAGAAACGTCCGGGATATCCAGATGACCACCGCTCTTTTCCTTCGGGGCACTCTTCAGCATCTTTCACTTTTGCTTCAGTTGTGGCCGCTCAACATGGATGGATTTGGGGAGGGCTTGCTCACGGACTCGCTTCTTTTATTGCCATCAGCAGATCCAATGATGATTTTCACTACCTTCACGACATTACGGCAGGGATCACTATAGGTGCTTCGTTTGCCTGGGGAGTTCATTACAACATCGAGAAGGGAAATCCCTACTGGCTAACCTTGGTGCCTGTTAAAAAGGGTGCTGGACTCGCGATGGGGCTTGATTTCTAAACTGTCTAAAATCTAGACACATGCTCATTGATTGTATGGGGTCCTAACCAAAATGCGAATGCTTGCACGGGCAAGCTCTTTGCAGAATCCCTCAACATGAAAACATTAAAATCAATTCTCCTTGGTGGATTAACGTTACTTCTTGTCGTGTCTTGTGGGGAACCAAAAAACGCGCAGGAAGAAGCAAAACTTGTGAAGACGGCACTCATCGCCCGAACAGGTAAACTTTGGAAAAATAAAAGTACAGTCATCGTGACTTTCAAAGACGGAACTCCGGAAATTAAAGCGGAAGTTGAACGATTCGCGAAAGAATGGACGAAGTACGCCAATCTCAATTTTAAATTCTATCCAAGTGCTAAAGAAATGCCGTTCTATAGTCCTCCAGCGGATATAACAATCACGTTCAATACAAATGTGCATACATCAGCTGTAGGAACTGATTCCAGAACAATGGAAGGCGGAATTGCTTCAATGAATTTGGGAATCTTAAACGACAAAAATATCAATACCCGTCGTTCAATTATTCTGCATGAGTTCGGTCATGCTATTGGATTAGAGCACGAACATCAACACAAGGACCGTACACTTGAGTTTGATCAAGTGAAGGCCATTGAAGCATGCAATAAGCATATTAACTTCACAGAAGAAATGTGCAAAATGTTCATTCTGCAAACATTCAAAGAGGGTGAAGCTTATTTTTCAAAATATGATTTGTTCTCCATCATGCACTATTCATTGCATGGAGATTTCTTCAAAGAGAAAATCCAAATGAAAGCGAACTTATCATTGTCATTAACTGATAAGCTTGAAATAGCCAAAATTTATCCTGGGCGAGCTACGGCCGAGCAAATCCTCGTTACTCATGAAGCTCAACAGATAGAGATTGCCGAAATCAGTACATATAAAAATTGTAAAATTCGCGAAGTCCTGAATGAATATCTCCGCCCGACTGATAGAGGAACTGTTGAAATGGTACCAGTTAAAAACCTCATTATCGTTTCAAAAGTGCCGGGTGAACTTGAAGATAACTCAATGTGGGAAGACAGAGAAAGCACGATCATTCGCATGAAGTCACTCGAGTATTGTAACCTCAGTGAGGAAGAACTCGCAGCATCTCGTGCGAAGCAATTTGCTTCACGACTCGAACAAAAAAATTATGGATCATGTCAGATCGTGATTGATAGTCAAGGTCAACCTAATTCAAAAATGTGTCTTGATAAAAATTTTCCATTCCAGATTGAGAATGTGAAAACTAAAAATAGTGCTGACAATCTTTGTCACCCTACTTTTGACAGCGCACTGTCGGTCATGAAGCGAATCCCACCGTGTCGTTAAGGATTATTGCTAGAATAAAATAAAGATGGGAAAAATAAAGGGCGAGGTTCAACTTGGCCATAGCCCTTTCCATCATCACAACTCTCCTTCTCTGTCTCATCGCTTTTAACCTTAAATCGACAGGTAAACGTATTGATCATGCCATTAAACCAATTGGCGATTTAGAAAATAAAAACGTTCAGAAATCAATTGGTGAACTTCTTGGTCCTCCGCTCATAGGTGGAAATAAAATTACTCACCTAAAAAACGGCGATGAAATTTTTCCAGCAATGTTAGAGGCGATAAAATCAGCTGAAAAAACTATTACATTTGAAACATTTATTTATTGGAGCGGCAATATTGCCAAAGAATTTTCCAATGCTCTCTGCGAGCGGGCAAAGTCTGGAGTTAAAGTCCATATCATCTTAGACTGGCTTGGCAGTAAAAAAATTGATCAAGATATGATTGCAGCGATGAAACGTTCAGGAATTTTTGTCGAACATTATCATCCTGTTCGCTGGTACAACATCACCCGAATTAATAATAGAACTCACAGAAAAATTCTTGTTGTCGATGGAAAAATCGGTTTTACCGGTGGTGTCGGTATTGCCGATCAGTGGCTGGGAAATGCAGAAGATAAAGACCATTGGCGAGATTCACATTTCAAAGTTGAAGGTCCTGTTGTCAATCAGCTCCAGGCAGCTTTTATGGATAATTGGAATACAACAAACACACATGTGTTGCATGGTGAAGAATACTTTCCTGACTGTGAAAAACATGGAGATTCACTCGCGCAAGTTTTTAAAAGCTCACCGGAAGAAGGATCAAGTTCTGTGAGGCTGATGTATTTATATTCAGTCGCTCATGCAAAGAAAAAAATTCAAATCGCCAATGCTTATTTTGTTCCTGATTCGCATTTAAGGGCCATTTTCATCGAAGCTGTCCAACGTGGTATAGAAATAGAAGTCCTTGTGCCTGGTCCTCACATCGATACTTATATCGCTCGACTAGCATCCCGTCACTGTTGGGGGGAGTTGCTGAAAGCAGGGATAAAAATTTATGAGTATCGCCCTACAATGTTTCATTGCAAATACATGATCATGGATGGAGTGTGGATGTCGGTGGGTTCAACCAATATGGACAATCGCTCCTTCCGTTTAAATGATGAGTGCAACCTGAACATTATCGATAAAAAATGGGTGGGAGAATTTGCAGCCGTCTTCGAGCAGGATAAATTGAGAGCTCAAGAGATGACTTTAGAGGCCTGGAACAGTAGACCCCTTCGTTATAAGTTGCTCGAGCAGCTGGCCTTCCTATTTCGCGGCCAAATCTAATAAAACCAATACTCAGGCCATTCGCTCAAGTTTTGTATGAAATCGACCGATACACCTAAAAAGGTTTAAGGAGATTTTTAATGAAAACTATCAAAACACTCGTTCTCATCGCAACTGCAATGTCCACAGCTCCTTCGTGGTCAGAACAAATCGAATCTTCAGATAGATTCTTCGATAAAAAGCTCGAGAAATATGTCTACGTATGCAGTGAAGAAAATGGCGCTTTGATGGTTGGAGAAAGTTGCGGAAAATTTTGGGAAAAATTCCCGCGTAAGCGCGATGAAATTGTGAAGGAAGTAAAAGAATATAAAGATCTCAAGAAAAATGACAAGGTCATGATCCCTGTTAAGAAAAATGGTGAAGTAAAGTGGACGCTTGCTACAGTTGCTTTCATGTATGAAGATGGAACAATCCAGGCGTTTGAACGCTACACTAATCCTGGACCATCTGGAGGAGCGATTCACTACTCTCTTCCATACGCCTCGGTATCCAAAATTAAAACCGATTCTCCTTTCAAAGATCTAACAGAAGTTTGTGTGAAGGAAGATTTCGAAATTCTTTTCAGCCCATCTGATAAAAAATCCTACAAATTTGAAAAAGGTGAAAAATTAGATATTAAACAAGTTTTTGAAAATGGAATGATGGCCGTTTCTTATCAAGGTTTTTTTAAGAACTTTTTTAGCTATGGTAGTGACAATAAACTTCCTATTGACTCTTCTAAAGTAGAAGCATGCTCGGAAGTTGGGACAAACTCAGTAGATGATTCAAAACGTGATATGAAACCAGTTCAAGTTCATGAAGAATCAAAATCCATTAACGACGCTGATACAAAATCCAAATAAACAAAGAGGGCCCCTAAGGGCCCTTTTTTTATTCAGTCGCCTTGTTCATACTGTCTTTCATATCTTTCATATCTGCTTTCAGTTCTTCTTTCATACCGTGTTTCATTTCACGTTCATTTTCCATTGATTCTTTCATACATTTTTTCAATGCTTCTTTATCTTTGGCATCATTTACACATTTACGATCATCTTCAAGATTGGCTGTCTTTTTTTCCAGCATTTCCATTTTATATTTTTTGGCATCTTCAAAAGACATTTTATCCATTTTTTTGTCCATGTCTTTCCAGTTTTTTGCAAATGAACTTGCTGAGAATAATGCGAGAGAAGCAATTAATAAAAACTTCATAGTCACTCCTTTGAAAAGTTTCGTTACCCAAGACTTTTGCAAAGACATTATAATTTTGTAAAGAAGCAGGTGTTTGTTGCGTGCACGTGGACAATTTTGTAGACTGCAAAAGAGTTATGCAAAAAAATAATAATCATATTAATCATGTTTCGGATACTGCCCTTTGGGTCGCGGCCTATCGTGCAGAAGAGTCTGAAAGAAAAGACGCTCTCTTTAGAGATCCGCTCGCTGCTGAACTTATTGGCCCGCTGGGCATGAGCATCGCAACTCGCACCCAAGGCTCACGTTATACGGCCTGGTCAGTGGTTGTCAGAACAAAAATCATTGATGATTTTATTCTTCAAGCAATTGCTTCAGGCGTTGATACTGTTCTTAATTTGGGAGCGGGATTAGATACACGTCCTTATCGATTGAGCTTACCTCACAATCTGCATTGGATTGAAGTCGATTTTTCTGAAATCATCGAGCATAAAAACTCAACACTTAAAAAATATCAACCACACTGTAAACTCGAACGCCTTTCACTCGATCTTTCTTTAAATGATAAACGGGAGGATTTTTTCCAATCTGTTAATGAAAATGCCAAGAAAGTATTAATCATTACTGAAGGTGTTGTTCCCTATTTAACAAACGAAGAGGCCAGTGACTTAGCAAAGGCGATTACTCGCCAATCGGCTTTTCAATTTTGGATTACTGAATACTACTCTCCTGAGATCTTAGAATTTTTGAGAACACCTAAGAGAGTGAAACAAATGCAAAAATCCCCTTTCAAGTTTTATCCTGAAAATTGGTTTGATTTTTATCATGATCATGGATGGAATCTCTTAGAAACAAAATATTTCGGCGAACAGTCTCTTATATGGGGAAGAACTCCTCCCACTCCCGGCTGGATAAAATCGCTATCTGAAGCAGATCAAGTTGTGAAAAAGAAAGAAATCGAAAGATATCTAGGCTATTGTTTCTTCCAGAAAAAGTGACCATCCGTTTCAAAGCTTGACGATCAATCATCCCTCTCACTAAACTAATTCTATGAAAAAATTAATGACAATAATTGCGGCTTTTTTATCCCTGTCAGCTTTTGCAGACGAATATATTCGACTTGAAGGTACATTTACTTTCAGCGATATCAAAACTGTTCAAGTAAGAGACATCGAACTTGTGCCTACACAGAATCGTGCTCGTTATCAGGAGCTCGTTTCGCTAAACTATCAATGCTTCATCATCGGTGAATTCCATAAATGTACAAAGTTTCAAAAAAGTGAAAACTTGCCTTCCGATTTACATCAAGAAATGATGAATCGTTACCACGGTCACTATTTCCATTTCTCGCAAACAGAAATGCTTCCTTCCATTACAAATGAAGCCGAAAGCATCGTAGAATGGAAAATTTACGATCGTGTTCAATCATCTGAAGGATCTGTTTCTGAGTATGACTACTATCTCTTAAAGAGTGATGGCCATCTTCATAAAATAGCACTGCGTTTTCCTGAATATCATGTGTGGGCGATTATTAATGATCAAAAACAAATTGAAGTTCCGATGCAGAAACGTTTGAGTGCAGGTCAATTTAAAACGAGAGTTTATGAACTCTCTCTTGTTTTCAAAAAATAAATAAGAAGGGCAGCACTCATTTTGAATGAGTGCTGCCGGACTCCTACTTTAAGGATTTGTTGTCGTCGTTCCAGTAGATCCGCCTGATGTACCAGAACTGTTACTTGTTCCACTTCCCATAGAATCACTTCCGCGTCCTGCTTCCTGATTACGATCAGAACATGAAGCTGTTAATAAGAGTGAAAGCACAAGCATAATACCGTATTTCATAAAACCTCCAATATTGATGGAATATTAACCATATTCGCGTAAAGAATAATTGCAAGCTTCCCGCCTGACGTGAGTGTGTTTGCTAGACAAATTTTCAAGGTGTATGCGAAAGCTTAAGCTTCAGTGCAAGTCCAACCCAGGTCGACTTGCACCTATCTAGGCCGCTTCTTGATGGAGCTTTTCAGGTGTGATTTTGTGCTCTAGGAACGCCGTGAGTTCGGTGTGAGCTTCTTCAGCATGATCCATTCCAAAATAATAGCTTTTACCATTTTTCATATGCACAAGCAGTCCTTTCCTCCAGAACTTAAAATTAAAAAACGAAAATCGAGGTCCTACTTTCAAAAAATGCATTTTCCAAAAATAGCTAAAGAGACTGACTGTTTCCAGAGAATGGATGTCTGCAATGTTAATGTGAGTTGAATGATAAGAAATACTTTTAATGACCAACTTTTCGCCAACGACCATTAACTTGCTCGGAAGAGAGCAAAGAAAAAACATCATTGTCGTTACACAGCCACCTAAACACAGTACCGGCCAGAGGTATTCTTTGAATAGACGACTAGAAGTATAAAAAGTGACTTGAGCAGAA
>CBIHOP010000031.1:0-15102 GCA_966211385.1 uncultured Bacteriovorax sp. | reverse complement strand
GACATTTTTACGAACTCACGTCCGTTTTCCAGCATGACAACTCTCATGGCCACGACGTTCTCAGTTTCATCACCAATAAATGAACTTAGAATCTCTTCAATGTAACCTTCGTCGTAATTCCAGACGGGGAGAACAAGCGCTTTGTTGGCAATTTCCAGTGAGTGTTTTTTATCGACAGCGAGATGGTCATACTGAAGTTTGTGGACAAGAAAGAAAGCGATAATAGAGATGATCCCAACCCCGACAATCGTGGACGCAAAAGTGGCAACAGTGGTTAGAGTTGATATTTTTTTCATTGGTAAATTAGTTTAACTGAATAATCTGACAGAAGGGGCCAGTTGTAAATTTTATCGCCCGTAAGTATGTCATAAAATATCCTCAAGACAGACTCAAGAGAGACCTAACTTATTTAATTTTTTAATGGAGGAGAGAATTCTGATAAGAATGAAGATTTCTTCACATAAAAAAAGGGCCCTCTAATAGGGCCCTTAGGATTTTAGATTTTCGTTGATTCAGAAAAGAAGTTCAGAGGCTGTCTGACGTCGACTAAACCGCCACCTTTTGGTTTTGGGAAGTCGATCATTTTTAAGATATTCGACATACAGCCAATTCCTTTTGAAGAGAATTGAGTCTGGGCCGATTTGATATTTACTACAGAAACTTTTCCATCACCTTCAATTCTAAAATTTAAATCAACAATCCCTTTAATTTTTTCTGAGTGCTCTTGGAGCTCTTGTTGATAACAAAATTTAAATTGCGGTAAGTATTCTTGTAAAATTTTTCTTAAAACTTCTGGTTCAATCGATCCAAGAACAACAGTGTCTGCTTGAACAAAGGCCGTATCAATTCCTTTTTTATTCGCCAGACCTCTTGTCGATGTCGAGCGGTCGTAGTTGCCGGCAGCATCTTTCCCAAGAAGATGTCCTGAACCGTCTCCCATACCATTAGGCGCTCGATAATCACCTGTGAGGTTGTTCCCTTTATTTCCGATACCAGTCCCAGAGGCGAGACCACGAGAGCCTTCATTTCCAGCTCCAGCAGTTAAACTCATGGTCGCTGAATTACCCATGAGGGCCTTCAGACCTTTACCTTTGAACTCGTATCCCTTTTGTCCTGAATCACCCAGAGAAGTGGCCCCTGCGGCGTCTGGACTCGAAAGAGGTCCTTTCTTAGCTGAACCTGCTTTTGATTTTTGCAGTTTCTGATTCGCGGCCGCATTGGGATCTCCAGTCGGACCCGCCTCTGCAGTCGTCACCGTTTTTACACCTGCTTCCATCTTTGTATCGATTTTAGCAAGCTCTTGTTCAGCAATTTTCTTCTTCAACTTCTTATACGATTCAGGAGGTGTAATGAAGTCCATTTTAATAGACGCCAGCTTCTCCTTATTTTCTTCTTGAACTGCATGCATCCCAGGAAGCTTCAGTACAAAAATACTCACGTGCAGGAAGAGGGAGGCCATGATGGCCTTTTTTATAAAACCATTCTCCGATTTTTCTTTGGAGAATATTTTTTCAGGAATCATAACCTTGGCGGCAATTTTTCCTGAATGTTTATGGACCTTAATTGGTCTTAGTGTTGGTCTCATGAAGTTCACCCATTCTTTGGTTGTTTCATCAACTCTTAGTTGTTTTTGCCTTCTTCAGCTGCAATAGAGAAGTTTTTAGCTCCCGCTACTTTTGCCATGTCCATTAGTTCTACGGCGCGACCTAAGTTGGCTGCCGTATCACCTTCGAGAATGACCGATTCAGTTTTAAGAGTTTTTAATTCACTTGCAATCTTGCGAGTGATTTCTTCCGGCTTAACAGCTTTACCTTGAACAGCAACTTTGCCATCTTTACCCAAAGAGATAACTAAAATTTCTGCGTCTTTCTTTTCATTTGTTAATGCAGTTTTTGGCAACTCAATATCCATCCCTGATTCCAGGGCCGCTGTTGAGGAAACCATAAAGATGATCAGAAGAACTAACATGACGTCGATAAGTGGAGTCATGTTAATCTCTGCTACGATATCTCCATCATTGTCATCATTGCTTACTTTCATCGACATATATCAAACTCCTTTTGATCGTTTAATTATCTCTTAAGTGTGTTGAACGTATCCGCCATATCACCAAGACCATTTTTGAAATCATTGGCCACACTTGTGATTTTTACTTGAAGGTAGTTGTAGAACATAACCGCGATAACCGCGACCAAGATCCCAGCACCAGTTGCGATAAGTGCTTCCGAAATTGAACCGGCAACAACCGAGAAACCAGCTTTACCAGAAGACCCGATCGCTTTAAACGATTCCATGATCCCACAAACAGTACCGAAAAGACCTACGAATGGAGCTGCTGAAGCGATTGTACCTAACATCCATAAGTTCTTTTTTAAGTCTGTGTTTGTTTCATTTAAACGACGAGCAAGACGTTGTTCATAATCTTCACGTGACATGGCTTCGTCAAAAATTGCATAGTGAGCTTTAGCAATGACTTCAGGACAATTTTTATAAAGATATTCCATCTCGTGCAGTTTTTGCGTCTGAACGATTCTTGTTGCTTCATTCAAGTAGTGTTTTGAATCTTTTTGAAACTTGATTAAGTAGAGAACTTTTTGGATGGTGATAATCCAAATCCCCACTGAGAAGATCAACAACGGCCACATGATAAATCCACCCTGCTTGAAAATTTCAATAAAATGCATACATACTCCTTTAGACGTACTACGCTGAGACTACTTATCTCAGGAACTGGTTAATTTGAGTTAGGAAAAGCTACTTTTGTGTTTTAGAGAGTTCTTTTATCTGCTGATTAACTATATCGAGGATCATTTCGTTGCGTTGGTTGTACTCGGGGGCAAAGAGTCTTTTTTCCAATATCAGTTTCGCTTCTTCCAATCTGTTTTTTTTCATCAGATTAAAAGCATAGAGACCGACAATGTCCGGACGATTGAGATAATCTTTTTGGATGCGGTTGATGTACGCATAAGATTTATCTAAATCATTTTTTCTGAAATAGAGAAGAGACATAGCATAGAGTAAATCGATATCTTCACTGTTTTTTAATTCCAGCTTCTTCAAAATCTCCAATGCTTTATCGTTCTCATTGAATTCGATATAAAGCTGAGCAATGTTGAACTCTGGCGTGAAAAAGTTCGGAACAATGCTGACAGCTTTTTTGAACAAATCGAAAGCTTCGTTATATCTTTTGAAACCTAGTTGAATAAGACCAACGTTGTTTGAAATAAGCGCTTCTGCAAGTAGACGATCTTTTTCATTCAGATCTTTACTCTTAGTCGCTTCTAATCCTAGATCATAGTAAAAAAGTGCTTTTCCAGTTTCCTTCTGAAGAGAGTAACAAGTTCCAAGAGCATTCCAGTAAAATGGATTTGTCTTGTGCGCGTGCATTTTATCTTCCAGGAGACCAAGCCCTTTAGTGAATTTTTTCTGGTGACAGGCCACGAGCGCTTGCGAGATAAAATCCTTGTTAGGATTTTCCATCGCGCTTAAACGATTCGTGTTATAGCGCATGAAAGATTCTTCGGCCAAAAGATCGAATTGATCTTTTTGGATTTGGTTGTTGAAGCTTTGAGTAGAACATCCTACAAGCGTTACAACCAGACCGAGAGTGAATATTTTTAGTGTGCTCGTTTTCATATCTTACTTCTGTCCCTTCGCGATTTTTGTGTTTCCTTGCGAGATATCGAGAGTGTTAGAAAACAAAATTGCCGAGTGAAAGTTCAGTTTTTTCTCTATCGTTTCTGAATCTGAATCGAGCATAACATTTTTTTGAACTTCGAAAAAATAATTATTTTTCGCTAAAAAAGCCGCTTTTTCGCGATCAACTTGTAACCCTTTAGCCATGAGTGACTCAGTTATTTGGCGCATTCCCTGTGAAAAGCCCTCTAAATAACGATTATCCACGCCTTGTGGGACATAATTTTGGATAGCTTTTACCAATGAATAATACGGTTTTGAGAGAACATTACGAAGCATGATGACTTCTTCTGGACCACTCTTTTTTGAGAGGTTAATGGCTTCGTTATTAAGCTCTGTAATCATGGCAAAATACTGCTATTGAATTTATCTTCGTTGAACTTTTCTTCGCTTGTGAATTCAAATTTCATCGCATGAATTCTAGAAATGAAGTCGGTCACGTGTGCATGTTGTTCAAGGACAGGAGAGATGTCTGAAGCAAGAATTTCCTGAAGACCATCGAGATCTTTTTGATACTTCGCTGGTGCCTGATAGAATTTCATCTTCAGGTATTTCCCCATCATTTTCTGGGCCGCTGTATTGGCAGACACAGATTTGAAATAAGTGATCGAGTCAGCATATTTATCAGCAGCTATCAGGCGCCCAATGTTGTCTGCTTGCACTTTCTCGATAAGCTTTTCATTCAATCCACATTTCTTAAATTCATCTTCCAGTTTAATCAGTGATCCAACTTTCAATTCATGAAGAGAGGCATTCTCGTTAAGCAGTTCGTAGAAATCTTCTTTGTTTTTGTAGTTTTCCTGGCAGAATTTTTTCGATACAAGTTGGGCCACTTCCGTTGAATGTTCAAAACTTTGAAGAAGTCTGTATCCTTTGGCCATGACGTAAAGTGAAGAAGTAATCTTTACCAGATCACGGTCATCATACAGCTCTAAACTGCGAGACAACCATTTGTGTGAATCTTTAACTCTGTTTTGTTCCATTGAAAGAGCTGAGATAGCATAAGCCGCTTCTGCTTTTGTTCTTTTTGGGTATTGTTTTGAATCATAAATTGATTCATAACCTTTCATGGCAGCCTTCAATTCACCTTTTTTCTCGAGTGCCTGATATTTATCGAAGAGCAATCCACCTAAAACAGCAATTGAGTTTTGAATGTAATCCTGAGAAAAATTCAAATAACCTTTTTCAATTTTATTAATCCAGAAAGCAAGTTTGTCGGTGTTTTTCGCTTTGATGTATGAATCTAGAATTTGAGTCAACATTTCACGGTGAATCGCTTCGTCACCTTTGTAATGGTAGGTATAAACCATGAGTACGTTGACTGCTTTTTTAATTTTGTTTTGCTCAAAGTACTTGTTGAATAGTTTTTGGTAAATCGCCTGAGATTTATCAGATTGCGGGTAGAAGAGCAGGTAGTTCTTGAAAGTGAAAATAGTATATTCATCCATTTTTGGTTTTGGCATTTTCACGAGATCAAGAGTAGATAACATGGCCTCCAGTGACTTTTTAGTTGTATCACCTTTATCTTTAGTCATTTTGGAGTTCATGATTGCGCGCACGTAATATTTAAGTGCTGTCTGATAGTCTTGTGCTGAGAGTGCAGTCTCCCCTTGGTAGTAGCGGTATTGGTTTTTGTTCGGTCGATCAAGAACAGCAAGAATATCAAAATAGCGCATAATTTTTTTGAAGTCGTCTTTGTTGTATTCAACAACTTCTTTTGTTTTATCTTTGATTAAGTTGATTTGCATAAACCCGGCAACTTCTTTGATCTTGTTTTGAGCTGTAAAAAGGTCGTCTTTGTCGAGTTTGTTTTTCTTATGGAGATCAAGAATGTTGTTGGCCGTTTCAAAGTAAAGATCATCTTTTTTACTTTCACGGTAAATATCCAGTTGTGCCAGACGGACTTTCATTTCACCGTTTGCATCTTTTCTTTTTTTAGTGTCTTTCAGAGCAGATTTCAGAACTTCATCTGTAATAGAGAAATTATTTTTGTTCATTGATGACTGAGCTAGACCAATGAGGTGAGGTGAAGAAGGATTTGTATTTTGTTCGAAGAACTCTATCCCTTCATACGTTTGATCGGCCTGAACGTAGAAAAGGCCGATGGCCATGATGACTTGTTCACGCATTGAAACGTATTTTTTATTTTTTGTTGTTTCATGTGCAAGTTTAACGAGCTCTAGAGCTTTTTTGAAGTTTCTTTCTTTGAGATGACACCAGCCCGCATTGTAAAGGTGCTTACCATACCACTCATTGTCTTGATTTTTTAAAACGTCATTATAGAAACCTATAGCATCATGATAGCGTTTATTGTTGTAGTAATATTCGGCCAATGCAGTTTTTGCATTGTACATTGTTTTTGAAGAGTCACTGGAAGTCGCGATGGCACGTTTTAAAAACGCTTCCGTTTCATCACTCGTTCCGTAGTCACGCGAATTGATGGCCATTGCATAATAAATATCACTGATGCGAGGATATTTTGGGTATTGAGAGATAATGCTCAAAGCATAGTTCTGCGCTGTCTTGTATTGTTCTTTAGAACTTTTGAAAAAGGAATCTTTCCCTTGAGCGAGAACAACTTTAGGATCTGCTTTTAACAGTGTTAAGTTTTCTTTCTCTTTGATGAGTTTTATTTTTTCAGAATACAATTCAAAAAGACGGTGCTTAAGATCCGCGCCAGAATATTTATTCCCTTTAATAGTTTTAATTTCACTATCAATCAGAACCATCAATTTTTTCCATCGCTCCGGATCTTCCGGCTGTATTGATTGAACTGATGGAGTTTGAATAGAAGGCACTTGATCAACTTTCGTGATGACTTGAGACAAGGCATCTTGGTTTGAAGAGAGTGCGAGGAGGGTGAACGTTGAGAGCATTAGATTTCGCATTTTCTTTCCCTTAAATGTTATCTGAGGTTTTCAACTTCTCGTTTGTTTTCAAAATCAAAATTTTCTTTTTCCAGGAGAGAACGTTTAAAGACCGGTCTTTCACGCTCATTAACCGTTAAGTCGCCTGGGGCCATAATCTGTCCTTTAATTTCCAAACTACCCAAGTCGATGACTTCGTATTCTTTATATTTGTAGACGACATTTTTTTTATCGTCTTGTGCGTTTATTTCTGAACTAAGAAGCATGACAACTGAAAGAATTATTATTTTCATGATTACCTTCATCTTATTTTACTTGTTTATTTAAACTGACTTTGTTTTCAACTGGAGCATTTAAGTCGGTACATGATGTCTGCAATCCAAAAGAGTAGTCACCTAACTCATCCGCCCAAAATGATCCGTTAAATTCAAAAAAGTACTGGCTCGTTTTTCTGTTAACGTTGTTTTCCGAACCACGCTCGCGAGTTCTTTCTGCAAGGGCCTTGGCGTTGTAGATGTCATCTCTCTTCTTAGAAAGCAGTTCCAGTTTCAGGTTAAACATTGAGTAGCTGTGCTTATGAATTTCATTAATAAAAGTGAAGATCTCTTTTTTAATGTAATAGTTAATCTTCGCGCTGATGAAGTTAATTGTAGAATCTAAGTTAGCTTCCAGGTTCTGAGTGAAATCATTTTTATTCTTAAGACGTTTAAGAAGAGCAAGCTCATCTTTTGCTGCTTTTAAACTGGCAAGGTCGAGATTGAACTTAACTTGCTTACGAGTTTGCGTAATAAGATTTCTAATGAATGGATTTAAGTTTTCTCTTGTTTGCGTGTCGGCATAATAGAGATCAAGAAAATATGTGTGTGAAGTTTTATTCTTTCCAAGAATTTCTTTTAAAGCTTCTGCTTTTGGTTGATAGTTTTCATAGAAGTGATCGACAACTTTTAATGAGTCATCCCATAAGCAAAGGTTGTAGTAGGAGAGCGCCATAAGCACTTCCGCTTCTGGAAAGAAGTAACTTTCTAAAAGTGGTGATTTGTAAGTAACAGTAAGACCAAGGGCGCGGTTATAGTCTTTTAAGTAATAGTTCGCCCACGCTTGATCCATAAGAATATAAGGCCATTTATACGAACGTTTATCGATTTGTCCGTAAGTTTCCAAGGCCTCTGCATATTTCTTTTCTTCAATTTTTAAACGTGCCGTTCTGATGATACAAGTTTCTTTAACGTAGTTGTAGTAACGTTTAAGTTTATCACCTTTGGCATTTGATTCTTGTGCAGAACTTTTCTTCACGCAAGATTCGTAAAGATTAAGAGCTTCAATATTTTTTCTTTCTAGATTGCGGATAGTTCCTCTAATGAGGTTTGCTTCAGCTGAAAACTGGTGGCTCTCTGGAATTCGAGAAAGGATTTCATAGGCCTTGGCGTACTTTTCTTTATTAAAAAGTCGCGTTCCTAGAATGAGTGAAATAGATGGAATATTGAAACTTTCCAATCTTTTTTCTTCCAGGTTGAGAACTGCCATTGTTCCGGTTTTTAAAACAAGCGTCTCGATGTCTGCTTCAAGTTCAGCATCGATTTCATTGTTTTGTTCCAGGTAATTGTTGATATATGGGATCGCGCTGAAATAATAAGAACCTTCAATAAGTTCATGCGCGATGTTTTTATCACGCGCTTTAGACTTATCTTTTTGGTATAACTCGAACGCGCCTTTGGCCGAGGCCTGAACGTCACTGAAGCTGGCCCAAACTAACATTAAACAAGCTAAATATTTCATATAACCCCTAATTCTTTTTATGATTAAAACGAAACACCAATCGTCAGAACCGCGTCCATATTGTTTCTGATTTTACTGGCTGGAGCTCGTCCACCAACTGTCGGGCCAGGGGCCTTGTAGTTGTTCATAATGAGATCAACTCCCACGTGAATATTTTTAGTCGCGTGAAAACTTAATCCTGTTTTTGCAATCACAGACGTGTAACTTTCTTTGGCATAAGTATTGGCCTGTGTTGGGTTACTAACTGTCGTAGCGTTACTTTCTGTTTCTAATTTCCCGAGACCAAGTCCTAAATTCCAATCGAAGTAGAAAATTTTATTGAATGTGTTGATCTTTCCGTAGAATGGAGACCACTTGGCAATTAATCCATAATTGCTGTTCGTTTTTCTAATGAAAGGAATCGATCCGTTTAAACGTCTAAGGTTTTCCATCGCCTCATTGTCTTTGTTGCTGTATTTCGTATAAAGACCTTCAATGGCCCATTCTTCTGTGAAATAGAAACCAGCGTTTCCATGAATCATAGAAGTATCTTGGAAATTAGATGAAAGACCCGTTCCGTAACCAACGTTCGCAAAAACAGTTTTATCTTTTTTGTGAACTTTGTTTTGAAGAACGTAAACTTTTTTATCTGGATCCAACCAGAGGAAGTCATAAAGATCTTTTTCATCGGCCCTCAGCGCTTGCGCGCTGAGGGTGACGTATGTAAGAGAAAGACAAACAAAAATATTCTTAGAATTCATTTTCATTAAATAGCTCCTAATACAACGTTAGCTTTAACTTTATAACGAACTTCAACTTTAGCGCCTTCTTGTGGAACTGCTGTTGCACTGAACTTCACTGTTCTTTGAGCAGCATCGTACGTCCATCCCGAAGAAACTTTCACTGAGTTTACATACACCTCAACTAAGTTTTGGTATGGAGTTTCTGCAAGTGCAAAACTATCGAGTAAGTTAACAATACTTCCACCAATGTCTTTTAAAACTGGAGCGAAATCTTTCTTGATGTCCGACACTGTTCCGTTTGTCGCTGATGAAACTTCCATGTAACGTTTTCCTAACGTCTCCCATTGGTTTCCGTAATCTTTAGTTGTCACGATAGAGTAGGCCTTGACTTTTCCTTTGTTGGCCTTAAGAGCGTGCAGTTTCGCGATATATTCACTTACTTTCTTGTCTGATTGATCTTCCTCATCACTGAGGTAAACGATGACAAGATAAGCATCTTGACGAAGGAAGCTTGCACCATAACGATCAAAGAAAGATGTCGATGTTTTTAAACCTTGTTCAATCCCTGAACCAGAAACACCAACTTTTACCCATTTCGTAAAATTTTGGATAAATGCTGTTTTATTTCCTTGAGCGGATGCGCGAGTGAGTTTTCCAGAGTCTCCAACCATTTTTCCATTTCTGGTAGATGTTCCATCAGTCGTTGTAATGGCCATTTTAAAATCAACATTTCTTGTAAGAAACTGATCGATGAACGATTGAAAGTTTCTCCCTAAAGCGTCTTGCTCATCGGCCATAGATCCCGAGTCATCAATAACCCAAAGGATGTCAACATCACCATCGCGTGATGAATCTTGAGTGAACGTTTCCGTACGATCTTTCAAGATAATTTCTTCCACTGGGGGAGTTACAACTGGAGGAGGTGTCACAACAACTGGTGGAGGTGTGACAATAACTGGAGGAGGAGTAACTACAACTGGTGGTGGCTCAACAACAACTGGTGGAGGAGTTACAACAACTGGAGGTGGTTCAACTACAACAGGTGGAGGAGTCACGACAACTGGTGGAGGCGTTGTTGTTCCGCCGTCGCCAGGAATAGTAGTCCCGCCGCCAGGAGTAGTGCCAGTACCTGTGTCACCCGGAATCGTTCCTGTGTCACCAGGAGTAGTCGTTGTTCCATCACCAAGTCCACCGCCATTGTCGGCGATTTCATCACCAATTGAACCACCATTGTTCGGTGAACCCGGAATGGCGATTTCAGAGAGACCTTCTTTTTCGTAGAATTCACTTTGCTTACACGAGGTCAGAGAGAGAGAAAAAGACAAAAGCAAGAGAGCAAGAAGCCGAGGCTTTCTGCTTTTCAGAAGAAAAAAATGCATTGACGTCCCCATCTAACGGCAAAAGATTTTCATCTTTAGTCGAAGGCTTGATTTTGTATTCCACTGACGTGCAACAACTGGAAACGAACCACAACAAAATCAAAGGCGGTGTTTGCTGAATTGATTATGGTCTAATTAAGTGACAGGAAACAGACACATTAAGGCCCAAACAGATAATAACCGACAAGAAAGCTTTCAAAATCCGAGACTTAAAAGTACATTTTTTCCGGATTTTCGTGCTAAAATATTTATAAAAATATTCTGAAAAACTGCCTTCTTCGGTGGTCACTCAGAAGGAATAGGGAGTTGGAGATGTGCTTAATCTGCGTCGAATATAATAAGAAGCGTATGACTCGAACAGAATTGAGTAGAGCTTTACCAGAGATGGTGATGTTTGCTAAAAATGAAGAAGAAAGAAGCCACTTCAAAAAATTACAATCACTAGGAGAGGCCAGAAGCGTGAACGAAGAAGCCGAACTAGAGGCCTTCACTACTGAGCATGCAAAATTAAATGGGAAAAAATCTAGCTGATCTAAAATTTTCTAATCGTCTTTTTAAAAGTTGTCCTTTTCTTGGTGCTCGAGTACGTCCGCAACCATTAAAACATCCGCAAGTCATTCATTATAACAAAGATCTTATGCAGCGATTAGGTCTGAATCTTTCATTGATTGATTCACCTTCTTTTTTACGTTTTTGTAATGGTGATTTGGAGTTTGATGGTGTCGTCTTTGGCGCCACAGTTTATTCTGGACATCAATTTGGTCATTACATTCCTCAGTTAGGTGACGGACGCGCTCTAATGATTGGAGAAATTGAATCACCTGAAGGGCATTTTGAATTTCAGTTAAAAGGTTCGGGCCTCACTCCTTTTTCGCGGATGGGAGACGGCCGGGCAGTTGTTCGATCAAGCATCCGGGAATATCTGGCCAGCGCGCATTTAAAGGCCTTAGGCGTTCCTACAACAGAAGCTCTGAGCGTGATCAAGGGCGAAGATGACGTCTATCGTGAAAACGTCGAAAAAGGCGCCATCGTGGTGCGAGTGGCCCCTAGCTTTTTACGCTTTGGTCACTTCCAATATTTTTCTCGCGATGAAGAAAGTTTAAAGGCATTAGTCGAATTTACGATTGATCATTATTTTTCTGAATATAGCAGTCATCCCAATCGTTATGTATTGTTTTTCCAGGATGTCATTAAACGAACGGCTAAATTATTCGCTCAATGGCAGGCCATTGGTTTTGCGCACGGAGTGCTCAATACAGATAATACGTCCATTCTTGGATTGACCATCGACTATGGTCCTTTTGGATTTATAGAAAACCTAGACTTGGATTTTATCTGCAATCACTCTGATCATGAAGGGCGATACAGCTTTGGAAATCAAGCTCCCATTGGACTTTGGAATCTCACTAGACTTGGAGAGGCGCTCAGTCTGCTGATTAACAGTGATGATCAGGCGAGATCCCTGCAAACATATCCTGGTCTTTTTCATTTTGAATATCAGCGAATAATGCGCGCTAAGTGTGGTCTCACAAAACAACTTCCTGGAGATGAAGATTTTTTGAGAGATACGCTCAATATGCTGGTTGAAACAAATTGTGATTACACGCAATTTTTTAGATCACTTTGTTACTTCAATCTTGGTGATCAAAAATTAAAAAACATTCCTGATCATGCTGCACTTAAGGACTGGCTTGTTCTCTATGAGCAGAGACTGCAAAAAGAAGAAAGTCGAAATGATGAGAGAAAAGAACAATTATTAACCATCAATCCAAAATTTATTCTAAGAAATCATCTTGCTCAGCAAGTGATTGATGATCATAAAAAAATGGATGATTTATTTAAAGTTCTGTCTTCTCCTTATGAGGAATGGCCAGAATTTGAAGAGTGGGGAAAACCTACACCGCCGGAACATCGCTCAATCGCTGTGAGTTGTTCGTCTTAAGTTAAGCATAAGCAAAAATGGAGAATGAAAAAATGAAAACTATGGTTTTTGGATATTCTGACAGTCCTGATCGTTATTCATATATGGCCCATGAACTGCTTAAAAGTTATGGTCATGAATCTCTACCCATTAATCCTCGTCATGAAGAAGAATTAAAAGATCTTGCATCAGATATTCATACTCTTACTCTTTATGTTAATCCTACGGTCTCGGCCAAATTTCAAGATTTGTTGGTAGGGTTACATCCTAAGCGGGTGATCTTTAATCCTGGTACAGAAAGTCCTGAGCTTCAAAAAAAGTTTGAAAAAGCAGGAAGCGAAGTGGTTGTTGGCTGTACCTTGGTTATGCTCAGAACCGGACAGTTTTAGTCGTTTTAATTACTGACCATTATCATCTCTGTCCCGCTTGCTATTTGTCTTGATGAATTTCTTGAAAAGTCTTTTAATGTTAGAAGAAACATTAATCCATCATGGAAGATAGCATTATGAAGACATTACTTGTTGCAAGCATTTTTTTATTTTCAGTTTCAAATGGTGTGGCACAAACAAAAGCACGTCGCCAGTTTATGCCTGATACGGCCGTTCGTGTGCAGATGAATAATATCTCTCAAACCATTCGCGATATGGGTCCGTACATTGCTTCAGAAGATGCTTTTTTGAACAAGAAGAATAAACCTATCATCGAAAAAAGACTCTCGAAACTAACTTCAGATTTCAAAGCGATGAAAGCTCACCCGGTGATTTCGACTCAAGGCCTCAGTTTGAATCAAACAGTAATGACTGATCAATTGGACCAGACGCTGGCGCTTTTTAAAGCGGATCGAAAATCCCTGGCAAGAGCAAAATTTAACTCTGCACTTAATCTCTGCGTTTCATGTCACACGCAATCACCAGGAAAAGATTTGCCTAAGTTATTCGCGGATAAAGATATTAAAAAAATGAAACTCTCTGCCTATGAGAGAGGGGAGTTGTTCTTCATCACTCGCGATTACGAAAATGCGATGAGTTCGTACGATGAATTCCTGATGAAGACAAAAAAGAAAGATGATGATGAATTTATTTTCAAGGCCCTTGAGCGTCAGCTTGTTTACTTCGTAAAAATCAGAAAAGATTTTACTGCTGGTAAAGTACATTTTGAAAAATATGTGGCGCTTAAAAAATTCAACGACAAAATCAACAGTGAAATTGGTCAATGGGTGAAAACGTTAAGCGGAAAAAGCTTATGGGATAACTTCAATGCCCAAAGTGTGACTGAAGAAGAAATGGAAAAATTCATGAAAGGCTTCATCGCTGATGAAGAAGAAGGGCCGATTTTCACTGTGACTGACTCATCAGAAGTCTATGACATGAATCTTTCATCTATTCTGCTTGATTACTATAATGCTCATCCGGATACTAAACATGGAGCTAAAATTCTTTACTGGCTCGCCATTTTAGACAAACGTCTCAATGATGATCTCTTCTTCTCGATTGGTGATTATTATCTGCTTTCATGTATGGAAAAATACAACAAAGACCCTGTAGCAAAAGACTGTTATGAAGCTTACCTGGAAGATTTGGAATTAAACTATACTTCTGGAGACAAGAAAAAAGCTCTTCCAACTGAAGTTGAAGCAAAACTTGAGAATCTAAGAAAACATATTAATTACCAAACACCAAGTGAAGAAGAATGAATATTTTTTTGACTGCTGGTCTACTCTTGAGCACTTCTCTCTATGCCGCCGAAGATGCTTCCTCTGAATCAAAGATTGTCATGGATAGAGTTCATGAATCTTTCGTGAAGATTATTCCTTACGTCTATAGTGAAGAGAAGTTAGCTGCTCTTAAAGACAAAAATAACGATGCTGAAAAAGAAGCTGTCATTCATACTCTAAATGATATTTCTAACTTTTTTAAAAGTGCTAAGCATGTTGAAACTTTTCAAAGACCCGGGTTTCGTCCGAGTTTGCAGACTATCGAAACACACATGCAGGATACGATTCTCTCTGTAAAAAATAACAATTCAGCTTATGCTGGAAAACGCTTAAAGGCGATGACGGCCATTTGTCTTTCATGTCACTCGCAACTCAGTACAAATGAATTCGCAAAAAATGTTCCTGAAGCATCGAAGAGCATGTTCACAAGACCTTTTGACTATGCCAATTATCTTTTATTGCTTAGACGATTTGATGAAGCTTCAAAGCAATACGAAATTAGTCTAGAGCAGAACTTGAAAGAACAGAGTACTCCTCAATCTCAAGAGGAGATCTCCTCTGCGCTAAAACGTTTGCTAAGTATTCATACAAAAATGGATACAGACATTAAGGCCGCGCTGGAGTTTGTAGAAAAATATAAATCAAACTCAAAAATGCCAAAGGTCGCCCATGACAATTTAGTTCAATGGGAAAAATCACTGCAGAAATGGAAGTCTTTTAATCCTAATGGTAAATTCAAACTGGTAGAGAGCTTCATTAAGACGAATCTCAAACCACTCGACCAGAAAAAAGATGAAGTCCTTGAAGGCAAGCATGATGTGACACTATTAATCTCTTCAGGCTTTCTTGCTCGTCATTTAAATGAAAAACCAGATTCAAAGCTCACACCTGAAATTCTTTATTGGCTGGCAGTGGCCGAAAAAAGATTAGGAACATCTTATCTTTTCTCATTAGGTGATCTATATTTAAAAGAATGTATTCAGCGTTACCCAAAATCGGCCTATGCTAAAAAATGCTACCAAGAGTA
>CBIHOP010000030.1:0-15144 GCA_966211385.1 uncultured Bacteriovorax sp. | reverse complement strand
CCCCCGTTTTCGTTTTCACGGATGGGGAAACTCTCACGCTGAAAACACCGGAAGGTAAATGGAGTGATGAGGCCCTTCAAAACTTCTTCGGATCGATCTGGAAAGATCTCGCGAAGGCAGAGTTGATCAAAGTGGTTGCCGTTAGCTGAGTTCTTAGAGTAAAATGAAAAGGATTTTCGCTTTTTACCTCATCACTTAAAAAGGAACTGACATGAAAAATACAATCGCAATCATTTCTTCACTCGTAGTTTTAACTTCTTTTAGCGCACAGGTTTTTGCTCAAGACGCTGCAAAAGGCGGAACTCTCTACGCTCAATGTATCTCTTGTCATGGGGAAAAAGGTGAAGGAAATGCGGCCCAAAAAGCCCCAAAACTTTCTGGTCAGCACGATTGGTATATCGTTAAGCAACTCTCTGAAGCCAAATCTGGTGTTCGTAAAAGCTCTGTAATGGCCTCATATGCGAGCAAGCTGTCTGAGCAAGACATGAAAGATCTTGCGGCCTATATCGCCAAACTTTAATCTAAAAATCTCATTTATAAGCTTCAAGCAAAGGATTGCCATGAAACTGAACTTTAAAAAGGCCAAAACCGAAAAAGACGTGCAGTCGATCTACGACTACAACATCGATGCGTTCTCGGATTCTCCTGACTTCAAATGGACAATGGATGAAATTAAGAAAGAAGTCAGCGAAGGGTGGGAACTTTATTCCCTTATGCACGAAAACGAAATCGTCGCTGCAGTCTTCTATAAAGTAGAAGACGATTCACTTCTCACAAAAAATACCGCTATAAAGATAGACCACCAAGGCGCTGGTCTCTCTCATTCCATCAAAGAATTCTTCGAAAAAGTGGCCAGAGAAAAGAAATTAAAACGCATTTACCACTACTGCCGCATTGATAATTTCAGAATGTATTCATTGAATGAAAGCCATCAATACAAGAAAACGCCTAGGAAAATTGGTCCAGAAGGACACATCGTCGAGTGGATGAAAGTTCTAAAATAGATGTGCCCCTAAGGGAGTCCCTAGGGACTTCCTAGGAGACTCCCTAGGAGGCTCCAATGAAAAAAAAGTAAAAAAAATGTTTTTTACTATAGACATGATGAAAATTTTCAAGCAATAATTTATCTATAGGACAATTTCTCGAGGGAAAAACACAAAAAAGTGAAAATCTCCCTAGGGAAAATGAACTGAAAAGAAAAAAATTAACAACGTTCTTTTTCATTAATAACTTTAGACACGAACAACAACATGTCTAATTTAACGGAGGATTCTCGAATGGCAGTTAAGAAAAAAGCAGCGAAAGCTACAAAAAAAGCAGCTCCAAAAGCTACTAAAAAAGCAGCTACTAAAAAAGCAGCTCCAAAAGCTACTAAAAAAGCAGCTCCAAAAGCTACTAAGAAAGCAGCTCCAAAAGCTACTAAGAAAGCAGCAGCTCCAAAAGCTACTAAAAAAGCAGCTCCAAAAGCTCCAAAGGCAAAAACAGCTAGAAAGCCAAATGCAGCTTTCATGAAAGCTCTTACTCCTTCAGCAGTTCTTGCTGAAATCGTAGGAAACAAGCCACTTCCACGCACTCAAGTTGTTTCTAAAATTTGGGATTACATCAAGAAGCACAACCTTCAAAACCCAAAAAACAAAAGAAACATCATCGCAGACGACAAACTAGCTAAACTTTTTGGAAAAAAAGAAGTTACTATGTTCGAACTTGCTGGGATCGTTGGAAAACACCTATCTTAATTAGTAATAATTAAAAATAGTTCCATAAAAAGGCTCACTTCGGTGGGCCTTTTTTTTTGCGATCTGATTAAGATTGAGCAATAGAGCGGTTTCTTGTTTTTGGAATTTGCAAAAAATGATGGCCTACTTCTTAGAGCTATTTCTCTGAAGCCCTGAATAGCGATTAGAAACAGCATCTGAAATCCATTCTGGACCATTGTCGCGTTTCTGCTGGGCCGTTTTTAAGAACTGTGTACACTGAAATCCAGACGCGATGTTAGTCGGAACTTCTTTTTTCGTATCGAGAAAGTCCACACACTGTTCACCATAGTAGTTGAGGTACTCGGGAAAATTCTTAGCAAACAGATTGATGATGGCCTTATAGCGTGATGATTCCGGATCTTTAAAGATTTTATCGGGAATAGTCGGGAGCGCTTTGATCTTTGCTAAAATTTCCTGGCGCTTTGAGAAATTTTCACCAAGTTTCTCCACTCGGTTCCACGCCAAATTCATTTTCTCGCCAACAACGGGCCCATCAAGAAGATAGACTACGGCAAGAACTTCTAATTCAGAATCACTCAACTGACCTTTGGCCTCCAGGACATTCATGGCCATTTCTTTTTCTAGACCATTTGTTAAATGCGATGCTGTCATCGCTTTTAACGTAGGAACCAGCTTTGGAAAACATTTTGCGGGAATGACTCTGTCAGCAAGAAGTTTATAATTTCCATTGAAGTCTGGATGGAACGTTTCCTGCGTGAGTTTTTTAAGGACGGCCTTTTGAACATTAGGTTTTTCACAATAAATGGGAGCAACAGTAGAGTCGCTGATCGCTCTTTGATAATAAGGCCAGCTTGAGAGCGTGCTTGGATATTTATCGATCAATTCGGCCAGTTCTAGGCCGATATCCGTGTCTTTTTTAGAGTTGGTCCAAAAGGAATTTAGGGCCATATCACAATTTTTAAACGAGTAGTCTGCACTCGTTTTAACCGTTGCCGATGACTGCAAATAACATTCATTAAAAAAGTTTTTAGCGTAGATAGAGCGCTTTAATTGGAAAAATTCGTCATTTATCAAAGTCGAAGTGTTCGCCAATTTTTCGACTTCTTTAAAAGTGGCCAAAGAATAATCGCGATTCCTGATTTTTGAGTCGAGCATTTCGAGGGCCATGGATTGATACATTTCTTTCCAAAGCTTCTGTCTTTCAGAAGGGCGAATGTCCATCGCGTGTTTAAGAAATTCTTCGAAGTTTTTTTCTTTCTCGAGTGCCTCAAGATCTTTGAGAGTATAGCTTGTCTGTCCCCACACAAGTGGTGACTGCAAGAGAAGGATTGTCATTAAGCGCATCATATTCGCTTTCTTCATAAGAAAATTCTAGGGACGGATTTGCCATTAGTCAAAGGCATTCCGGCCAGTGTATTCTTTCACTATGGAAGGAACAGATTCGAACATTCATGGACAGACCCAGTTTGTGGCCATCGTGGGCGGCGGCCATTGCGGAAAATCAAGTTTTGCACGCACGCTCACTGAAATCCTCAAGGCCAAGCTTGCGCCTTCTGACGTTTGTCTCATTCAGGAATCATCTTATTTAGAAGAAGCTGAAGGGCCGATCGAATCGAAAGAATACAACTATACACAATTAGCAAATGATCTCGCTTCCCATACAGAAAAGATCGTGATCGTTGAAGGTTTCTACCTTTTGTCCCGTCCTGAGACGCGTCTTAAATTTCAGCATTCAGTCTTTCTCGATCTTTCTGATGAAGAACGATTTGATCGTAAACTGAAAGCTTTTGTAGAGGCCCAGAAAACAGCATTGGAAGCCTATAAAGAATTCCATGGCCTCGATAAACCGCTTTTTGATCGTTTTATTGCCCCTTCAAAAATACACGCTAAAAAAGTCATTAAAAGCTCCGAAGTTCTTCGGGAGCTAAATAAATTCAGCGAGACACTTCTCCAGCTGATCTAGGAACTTCTAAGCAGTTTTCCCATAGTCGAATTCACCTTTTTTATGGTACTTTGAACCACTAAAATTTTTCGAAATTACGAATAAGGGGTTCACTTCATATGGCCATCCAACCTGAACAATTTTTAAATACGCTTTCGATGATTGAAAAAGAAGAGTCGGGCGAAAAATATAAAATCTATTTCTATCAAGAGTTCGCTGATCAGCTTGTGGATCATAATAAGCAATTGAATGAAGATGTTTGGAAAACGTTGTCATCATTTTTAAAAACAGGTCCTGAGAACTTTCGTTTACAACTTATTCTTCGTTCTGTTCCTTTCTTAGTTGGCTTTTATTTCGATCGTAAAGAAATCAGGCTTTACACACCAAAGCTCTCACAGGAACTTTTCCTTCTTCAACAAAGTGACATTTTGGATCTGGCCAATGCCCATGTTAAAGAACTTCGTATTCATGCTGAGCTTGCCGCCTCACTACAAGTTAAAAATTTCCCAACAGTAATTGAAACGGTGACTAAAGTTGAAGGTCTTCCTGATTTGATGAATGATCCTCGTTATGCAGGCATTGAAGATCGCTCTGCTCAAATCGTGAAGAAGCTTCTAGGTTTTTTAAATGAATATCGTCCAAGCTTATTTGAAGACATTTCAGATTTTGGTTTGGGGTTAACGGCGCAATATGCACTTCTTCGAATTCACCTTCTTAAATTTTTGGCGATTCTTCCTTCTCTTGATCACGACAAAAAAGGAAGCGAAGTTAAACGTATTCTCATCGAGGCCCTTTCACGTTTTCTTAAAGATAATAAGAAGGCCAGAAGAGCAAAGAAAAAAGGACAAGAGCGAGCATTCCCTCGTCATTACACTTTTGGAATTAAAATCTTTTATTATCTAGCTAAAATTTTCCCGGCCTGGCCGCTTGCTTCGATGGTGAGAAGTGCCGTTAAGTTAATGGCGAAAAGATTTATTGCCGGAGAATCGATTGAAAAGGCCGATACTTCTCTAAGATCTTTGAGTCAAACAGGAAGAGACGTCACTCTTGATCAATTGGGAGAACTTGTTGTTTCTGAAAAAGAAGCCGATCATTATCGTGATGAAGTTCTTAAACTAATCCGCGGATTTTCTCTGCACGTAAAGCGTGGTGAAATGAATAAAGCCGGAATTAACCGCGCTCACGTTTCGATTAAAGTTTCTGCTTTATGTTCTGATTTCAAACCGCATGCTCCAGAGAGCACTTATGATCTCGTTGCTCCTAGATTAAGAGAAATTCTTGTCACTGCCAAAAATGAAAACGTTTTCATCAATATCGATGCTGAACACTATCACTATCGCGATATCGTTTTTAAAATTTACAGACGAGTTCTGCTTGAAACACCTGAACTGCGTGACTATAAAGAAACGGGAATTGTTATCCAGGCCTACTTACGTGATGGCCACAATCACCTGAAAGAAGTTATCGCACTTGCAAAAGAACGTGGTCACATGATGCCGGTTCGACTTGTTAAAGGTGCTTACTGGGATGCTGAGACAGTTGAAGGTGACGCTCACAGTTTCAATGCTCCTCAATTTTTAAATAAAGAAGAAACAGACATTCACTTCCGTCAGCTCATCATAAAAATTTATGAAGCACATCCGCATTTAAAATTAGCGATTGCTTCTCACAATTTCTCTGACCATGGTTTCGCAGAAGCTGCCAAAGAACTTCTCTACCCGCAAGTGGGGGAGATTGAGCACCAATGTCTACACATGACTTATGAAGCTCTATCAACAGCACTTGCGAAAATGGGATGGGCAACTCGTAACTACGTTCCAGTCGGAAGTTTATTAGTGGGGATGGCGTATCTTGTAAGACGTATTATGGAAAACTCTTCTCAAGTAGGAGTGTTGACGATTATGCGTTCTCATAAAAAACATCTTACACTTCAGTCGCCATACAAAATTCACGAAACAAAGAAAAAAGAAGGAAAGATTGCTCGCGATCTTTCAGTTTCTAAACTTGAAGATGAATTCTTTAACGTTCCACCGCTAAAACTTTATCTCGATGATGAACGTCAGTGGATGGAAAAATCCCTCAAGTCTTATGAACAATCGCAATTGGGAAAAAACTACGAAAACTCTTTTTCGCTTAAAGGTGACTGGGTGGCCATTCAAGCGAGCTCTGATCCAAGTATCACGGTTGGTAAAATTCGTTTTGCTAATCTTGAAGATGCAGAGAAGGCCATCGCGACCATTGATGAAAGTTACAACAATGGAACATGGGCGACTAGTAAATGGCCATTTAGAACTGCAATGCTTGTTAAAGCGGCAAGTCTCATGCTGGCAAAAAGAAATGAACTTTCTGCGCTGATTGTTTATGAAGCCGGAAAGTCAGTAACTGAAGCTCTTGCCGATGTTGATGAAGCCATCGACTTCTTAAACTTCTACGCACGTACAGAAGCCTACCTGCAAAGAAATCTAACAGATCTTAGCAGCCGTGGACCTACGCTTGTTATTGCTCCTTGGAACTTTCCTCTAGCGATCCCTTGCGGAATGGTTGTCAGTGCACTTGTAACGGGAAATACAGTTATCCTGAAATCAGCGGAGCAAACTCCACTCATTACTCAAGTCCTTGTTGATCTTCTTCATGCAGCGGGAGTTCCTAAAGATGTTCTGATTCATTTACCAGGTGAAGGTGAGACTGTCGGGGATGTGCTTGTTCGCGACCCTCGTGTTTCAACAATTGTCTTCACGGGATCAAAAGCAGTAGGAACTTATATTTCTGGTGTAGCGAGAAAAAGACTTTATCATAACAAACTTTCAGGAAGAACTTATCCAGTTAAGGCCATCACTGAAATGGGTGGAAAAAACGCCGTCATTGTTACTCAAAATGCTGAACTTGATGAGACTGTTTCAGGCGTTCTCTATTCGGCCTTCGGTCACGCTGGTCAAAAGTGTTCCGCCTGTTCAAGAGTTATTGTTCACAATTCACTTAAAGACAAACTCATTGAACGTTTAAGAGAAGCATGTACTGATTTAAAAGTCGGTCAATCATTTAAACTTGATACTTCAGTAAACCCAGTTATTACAGCGGCAGATAAAGAGCGTCTTAAAAAAGCAGCAGTCGAAGCAGGCCTCGAAGCAAGTAAGTACGGTGGAAAAGTTGTTATCGATCGTTCGGCAGAAGATCTTCCTGGTTACTGTGTGGGGCCGGTGGTTGTCGAGCTTCCATATGAGCGCGCATTCAATAAAGAAAGTTATGCTCAAAAAGAACTCTTTGGACCTATCGTTCACGTTGTTGGTTTTGATTCTCTTAATGAAGCGGCCAATTTATTTAATAGTACAGATTACGCTTTAACAGGCGGAATTTTTTCTCAATCTCAAAATGATATTGATTACCTCTTAACTAAACTTGAAAGTGGTAACCTTTATATCAATCGTACAATCACAGGTGCTCGCGTTGCTATTGAGCCATTTGGAGGATTTAAATTATCTGGAACAGGTCCTAAAGCAGGTGGTCGCCATTATATTCTTTCTTTGCACCAAATTAATGAGAATCCAAAATCAGTTCAAACTCATGGCATTGAAGAAGGTAACGATGAGTGGAGAGGACTAGCACGTCCATCAAAACTTTCAGTTGCCGGAAGAAAAGAACGTATGGAGAAATTCCTCGATGCTTTCATTCCAAGTTTCGAAAGTCATTATCTGGGGATCTTCCAAAACTATAAAGAAATCCTTCGTGATTACCGTAAATGGGTTGGGAAAAACTTTACGAGCTTCATGGAACGTCAGCACAAAAACCGCGTGATTCCTGGGCAGCTAAGTTACAATGATTACTCTCTCTACGCTGAACACGCTCTAGTCGTTGCAATGAGTGAACGACCTGACATTAAGACCCTTATCCAGATTTTCTCCGCGATGAGTGTGGGAACTGGTGTAACGGTTGCTTGCCGTAATAAAAAAACATATCAATGGTGGCTGGGATTAAAAGAAGTTTTCATCCAATCTGGTTTTTCTAAAGAAAACATCAGCGTGGTATTTGTTCGCTCACAGGATTTTGCAAAAATTCTTAATCAACCAAGACTTTCATCAATTATTTACGACGGTCCAATGGAAGATTTTGAGGCCCATATTGGAATTCATTTTGATCAAGGTCGCGATGATCAGAGAATGCGCTCAATCCTCACGATTAATGATCACCTGAAGCCGAATGATTTTTATCATCAGCTCCTCAATTTTGTTTGGGTGCGCTCTCTCGCTGTCAATACAATGAGACATGGTGCTCCTCTAGATCTGGAAATTTGATAATGAAAATTGGTTTTTTTGGCTGTGGAAATATGGGGAGAGCAATTGCTGAGGGAATTAGAAAAAATGATTCTCAGGCGGAGCTCTTCTTTTTTACTCCTTCGCAGACAAAGGCCATAGAACTAGCGAATAGATTGAAAGGTACGCACATTCAAAAATGCGACGAAATGCCTGATGATCTAGATTGGGCCATCTTGGCGATGAAGCCCCAATCACTTGGAGAATTCCATTACAAGTTCCGTCCTTCGGCCCACATTCTCAGCGTACTCGCAGGAGTGGGCATAGATAAGCTGCAAGCAAAATTCAACGTGAAGACAATTGCTCGCCTTATGCCCAACACACCTTCAGCCGTAGGGATGGGTGCGAATTTGCTTTTTACAGAAGCGAAGGCCGATGAACTAAAATCACTCCTATCGTCGCTGGGCAAAGTTTATGAAATGCAATCAGAAGAACAGCTGGATCAATTAACTGCTTTCAGTGGAAGTGGTCCCGCACTCGTATTCGAATTTGCTCGCCAATTTGAAGTAGGAATAAAAGCTTTTGGGGGACATCCTGATGCCCGTGAAATCATCACCCAAACTTTTTTAGGAAGTGCGATGCTCATGAAAAATAGTGATGCAAGCTTTGAAACACTTCGTGAACAAGTGACATCAAAGAAAGGTGTGACTTTTGAAGCTCTTCAAGTTCTGGAAAAAAATAATTTAACGAGTATAATGAAAGAAGCTTTCCAGGCGGCCTATAGAAGAACTTTAGAAATTAAGAAGGGCGAGTAATCATGCTTACAGATTTAATTAAGAATAATGTTCCCAAAAAATTACAAGACACTGTGTTCGTTCGTTTGTTTGGACTGATGAAAGTTCCTCTGATTTTTTGGGTTTCACCTAGTGTTGTCAGTTTAAATGACCAAGAATGCATCATTAAAATTCCTCTTAATCGTCGAACGAAAAACCATTTGAAGTCGATGTACTTTGGAGTGCTTTGTACTGGAGCTGATATAGCTGGTGGATTGGTCGCGATGAATGAAATTACAGCATCAAAAAAGAAAATCGCGCTTTCATTTAAAGACTTCAATGCCGAGTTCTTAAAAAGAGCAGAAGGCGATGTTCATTTCATCTGCACTCAAATTCCTGAGATCAAAAACTTTGTTCAAGATGTAATCAAGAGCGGCGAGAGAATGAATTTTCCTGTGAACATCAAGGCCGTTGTTCCTTCAATTAATCCTAATGAAGAAGTCGCCAAGTTTGTTTTGACTTTATCGTTAAAAGTGAAAAACTAAGCTGGATTATTCGAATCTAAGAATTCACATTCTAATGTCGGAAATTTTTCCTGAAGATGTTTCATGAGAGCAAGAATTCCATGCTTTTCAGTCGCATGGTGGCCTCCAGCGTACATGTGAATGCCCGATTCACGGGATTCATGATAGTCGTGCTCACTCATTTCGCCTGTGATGTAGGCATCTAAACCTAACTTGTGAGCTTCTCTCCATTCTGAATTTGCTCCACCAGTTATAATCCCGATTTTTTGAATTTTACCTGCATCCAGGGGAGCAGAGTAAAGAACAGAATGATTGAGTTTTTCCTCAAGAAGTTTTTTCAATTCCAGACCGCTCAAAGCTGTCGTGAGCTTGCCTTGAATGCCTGTCGTTGCTTTTTTATATTCGCCAAATGGTGAGAGATCAGTCAGTCCTATTAATTTGGCCACACTTGCAGCATTCCCAAATTCAATGTGGGAGTCGAGCGGTAAGTGATAACCAAAAAGATTGATGTCCGCTTTAATTAAGGGCGCGACCCTGTGATAAAAAGGACCAGTTAACGTACGCGTGCCGTGGAATTTCCAAAACAAACCGTGATGAACAACAAGAGCACATACGCCTTTTTTAACTGCATATTCAGCAGATTCGCGAGTTGCTGAAACTGAAAAAAGAATTTTTTTGATTTCCTCTTTGCCTTCTATCTGCAATCCATTTGGACAGTAATCATCAAAGAGTTCAGGACGCATAAGCCCTTTTAAGTAATCATCAAAATCTTTTTTAAGCATTGTTGTCTATTTAACCTTAGGTCGTTTCAGGGCGGTTTTCATCACCAAAGTTATTCGTATTTTTCCGGAAGGCCGCTTTTTCAATCTTATGATCATTCGGTTTTTCCAGGTTGTTTTTCAATTTAGTAACCGTTTCGTGCAGCTCTTGGTGATGAGGTGCTATTGTTAGTGCCAGCGAGAACTCTGCTAATGCTTGTTCATAATTTCTCATGAGAACATAAGCTCGTCCTGCATTTATGTATGGATACTCGCGATTTTGATAATTGTGAGCTCGTTTTGCAAGTTCAAACCAACGAAGACTTTCTTCGGCCTGACCTTCACTCAAAATATAATTTCCAAAATCATTGTAGGCCGGACCATATTGAGGATCATGTTGAATGGCCTTTAAACAGTATGATTTCGCTTGTGACTTGTCGTCGAGTAGAGAATAGGTCCATGCAATCAAAGTCAGAACTTCTGCAGTGTCGCGATAGTTACGCGCTTTATAGAAGCAGTTTTTTGCATCTTCATATTTTTTCTGAGCAATATAAAAGTGTCCACGGTGAATAAAGTGATCGTACTTTTCTTCACGTTTCATTTCTAGGAAGACAAGAGGTGAGTCTTGATTTGTCTGAACACTATATTCACGAACTTTATCTTCATCGAGGAAAAAAAGTGGTGCTCGCGGAAAATCAGTTTGAGTCGCAATCGTAGGAATGCTCTCTTCCTGGATGAGTCCCACACGAGGATATTGAATCTCCACTCCTGTAGTCTCAAGAAGAAAATTGTGAAGCTCATAACAGTTGCGATAAATCAGATTGATGTAATTCACAACCATGTTTTCTTTTTTGTCGGCAGAGAGGGGAAGTTTGATGAAACTTTCTACTGCTGTATGAAAAGCTTTAATGTGATTTTTGAATTGACCCCATTCAAGATCAACAGTTTCAAAAGAAAACTGCGGAAACTCATTTGAGAAAAATTTTGAAGCATCATGAATAACTTTCTGGATTTGATTTTTTCCACGCGGAGTGAAATGTAATTTTTCAAGTTCAGCAAAAGCAAAAATGAGGCGGTCTAGATAGCCTGTGGCAGTATAGAATTCAGCTAATAATAAAGAATTCGTTGTTTCCATAACTATCATCCTTGATAAGCGTGACACCCATAACAAAGAAAGGCCCATCGTGGACCTTCATTGTCTTTATTAATTCTAGTTCATTAACTTTTTCTTTTTCAACGCTTTTTTAAGAAATGGACGACTGTGCCCTATAAAAAATACTCACATTCAGCAGTGCATTTGTGACATTAGCTAATATTTCCTTACACTGAAAAAGTCTCTTTATTTAGCGAGTTCGTATTCGAGAAGTCTGTTATCCGCTTTGACACTCGAGTAGCGTTTAGAAATCATGTCAAAGAGGTTATCGCCCTTTTTACCAACCGAAGCGAGATCGCGGAAGTTGATATTATTTCCGGCCTTTGCACCGTCTTTATCAAAGAGTTTCCCGAATGGATTTCCTTCGTCTTTTTTGTCACCTTTTGGCTTATTGATTCCGAATCCACCCATCATTGAAAGTGATCCTTCACCACCACCGTATGAAGGTGCTTTTCCTTTTTCAATCGCTGCGACTGCATCACTAGGACCTTGAGGAAGTGGACCACCGCCACCACCACCGCCGCCACCAGCGCTTCCGCCGCCGCCGCCGCCTCCACCGCCAGTACCACCATTTTTAACAGTGGCCCCTGTAGAGTCTTCCATTGAATTATTCTTTTGAGCAGCAGGAATGATACTTCCTACAGGATCAATTTTTGTATCTTTCGATCCGCTTGCACCACCACCAGCGATGGCATTTGTTTCACCTTTATTTGGATTGCCGTAAACAGTACCAGCTGCTCCTTCACCAAACGTAATGATGTTGTCGCTAATACCATCTGTAATACGATCTAGGCCTTCTCCCAAACATTTTGGGTCACCTGGATTTTGCTTACAGTATGTTGTTTGCGCTTCTTCTTCAGAAACAGTGAACGGATCGATCGGTTTGAATTCATCAATTTTCGCCAGAGCATTGTCTACATCTTTTGCTCTTTTTCCAAGAAGGTTAGCAAGAATCAAGTTACTTCCCATGGAAGTCGCAACCTGAATCATTTTTGCTTTCATTTTATCGCGCGCTTGTTGGTTTTTGAGAATATCAAAATCTCCACCAGGTCCCATTGCTGATTGGTAACAATCATTGGCCGATACTTTTCCGATGACAGCTTCCTGACCGAATGCTTGAAATCCTTTACAGTGAGACTGAATGGTTTCTTCATCGGGAATTTCAGAATATTTACTGTAGAGCCACGCAAGTTTTGCACCATCAACAGCACCGCGCTGGTTGTACATATCTTTTTGCAGATTGAGTGATTCACCTGTGGCCTTAAGTGCACCTTTGGCCGCATCTTTTTCCTGCGCAACTTTCGTCTGCGCATCCATCATTTTATCTTGATAAACTAAACTCTGCCCTTGATAAGCGATGTTCTGAATAGCTTCCGCATTTTCAAATCCTTCCGCAAATTCCACGCACGCTTCATAATCTAGTGTTTCAAGTCCGCTCGTACTACATTTGATCCCGAGTTGCTTAAACTCTCTATCTTCTTTTTTTGGATACTTTGGTTTTTCCCAATCCACTTTTGCTTTTTGAAGAATGTAGGCAACACTTTCGCACTTGAGTGCTTCGCCTTTATTTTCTTCAATTGCTTTTTCATAGCAGGTTTTTAAATCAGTAATCTTTGTTTCGTCATTTGGAGCTTTTGATAAAGCTTCACACTTTTCTTTACACCCATAAAAAACAATATGGTTTTCCCATTGGAAAGCAGCTTCTTTACTGCGAGCTCCACCTTTGTACCATGTACGAAGCTTGTTGGTTGTCATCTCCTGACATTGAAGAAGACCTGTCGATCCAGGATATTGATGTTTTTCATTTGGCTTTAACTTAAACATGTTCTCAAGCTCTTTGTATTTTGCAGGATCTTTACAATAATCTATCCCAGCGGCCTGTGCTGAAACAGAGAACACAAAAGTGAAGAATAAAAGAGTCTTCATAAGCATCTGCCCTAGGCCCGTTTATTGGCCTTTTAGAGTTTATCTCCTTCTATTATCGGCGATCTCCTTGGAATTCTTGAGTGAAATGCTCTTTCTCGAGGAGAAACGATGACATGTACTTGGAAAGAGGTGAGAAATGGATTAAATTAGGGAGCAATTCCCCTCTTGAAAACGCCCATATATACAGGCATTGGAGCTATCTATGTCGAACCCGGTTTACGAATACGAATTAACAATTTTAGAGCAGCATCTCGATACTTTTGGACATGTGAATAATGCAAAATACCTGGAGCTTTACGAAGAGGCCCGTTGGGACTTCATTACAAAAAATAAATTGGGATTAAAAGAGATTTTAGAATCTCAAGTTGGTCCTGTGCTTCTGGATTTGCAGTTAACGTTTAAAGCAGAATTAAAAAATCGTGAAAAAATAAAAATCGTTTCGCAAGCAAGGCCTGAAATGCGAAATAAATTTGTGATGCTGCTTGATCAGAAGATGATCAAAGAAGATGGCAAGGTTGCTTCAACAATGACTTTGTCAGTAGGGATGATGGATCTAAAAGCGAGAAAACTAATTGCTCCAAGTGCAGAGTGGAGAGCAGCTCTCGGTCTACTAGAGTTTATTGATCCGTAAAAATTATTTCGCCTTTTTTTCGTCTTCTTCTGGTGTTTCAAAAAGTCTTCTGAGTCCGGATTCAACATAGCGGTTAGAGATGATTTCAAAAATCGAAGCACCAGAGTCTTTTGAAACATCAGCGTCTTTGTATTTGTAGTTTTTCTCAGGGAAATCAGAAACAACTCCGCCTGCACCACCGCCTGAACCAACATCCATAAAGCTGAATTCTTCTTTTTTATTTCCGGCCTTTTTAACACCAAGACCATTTCCACCTGTCATTTCAATTCCAGTTTTTTTGCGAACATCATCAACAATTTTTGCAGCAGCTGGAGACATCGCACTTGAATCAACTGCAGCAAGCGCAGATCCACCAGAATAGGCCGCCATTTCGCGTGGACTGATGGCCGCTTTTTGATAAGCAAGAAGTTGCTCGTTAGAATTAATTTTCGGGAACATTTTTTTGTTTGGATCGCTCGCTATTTTATCCCAAAGTCTCGAGGATAAATCACCTTGGCGAGCAATCGCCATTCCCAATTCACGTCCAGTTAAACCGTTGAGGTTTGAATTTCCAGAAGCTGTTTGCGCAAGGTTCTTCATAACTTTATCAACACCAGAGGCCTGCACGAATGCTGAACCAAGTCCGTTGTTGTTAATCGGAAGCGAAACTGTTTTCAAACAAGCATTGCTGCCTTTTGAATTAATTAATTTTTTACATTGGCAATTTTCATCAAATTTTCCATCGATCGTTAAACATCCCGCCGGATCAACAGGAGCACCGTTAGCATCATAGTTTCCAGCAGTGTTGTCATAAACGTACTGATTTTTATTCCACAATTGCTGACATGTTTGCGAGTTACTTCGCGAAGTATTTTTCTGTCCATTTTCCAGATAACAATAGCAAGTTGGTTCTTCTAATTTCTCACGTCCATTTGGACAGAAATTTGAAAATGAATCTTTAAATGAAGCAATGATGCGATCAATTTTTTTAATATTTTCGTCGCACTCTTTTTCTTGATCAGCGGCCGCTTTATAAAGAGTCATGGCATTGATTCCGCCAATCCCAGCGACAATCATAATTCCAGGAGGAGAGTCGAGGAGTTCGCCAATTTTATCACCAATACCAGTGGCTTCCCCAACAGCACTTGCAGCTTGGCCTTGTACGGCACCTACAGCTTGAGTTTTGGCAACTTCAGCACCAACCGAAGCAGCAGCACCTGTGGCCCATGAATATTGAGCATTGATTGAGAATAGAAGAATGATGAATGATTTAAAAAGTTTTCTCATTTTCCTTTCTTCCCGCCAGTACCAAATGAAGTATTTCGAACTTCAGTTGTTCCAGAACCGCTCGTAATTCTTCCACCATTATTATTATAGTTCGCAGTATCGGCGGTCGAGCTTACTGTGGCCGTTCCATTTTTCGGGCCAGAAACAGTTCCAGAGTTGTAATCAAAAGTTCCACTAGGAGAGCCTTTCGCATAAAATGTTCCGTT